>CAYGUK010000009.1:0-58332 GCA_964352985.1 uncultured Legionellales bacterium | reverse complement strand
GGTTAATGCTTCAACTTCAATTGGATTAATTTTTCGTTGTTCAGCTTTTTCAACCATGTTAAAAATCTTTAACATATTTGCTTGAGTAATAATAAATCGTGCTCGAATAATTTTTTCCATATCAAATTTTGGTTGAGCTTTTTCAACGATATGGCCCAATGAAACACATAATTCCAACGCGTCAGTCAGTGCATCTTCACAATTTTGATCTAATTTGAAAATTGATGAAGGCACTTTGCTAAAACCTATTTTTAAATTTTTAATTGGTTTATCTAATAGTGTTAAAAACGAATTTGTAAAAGTGGGGGCAGAATAAGGATCACCAGAAACATATCCATGCGTCACATCTAATAATGCCGCACTATCTCGAACACTAATTGTTAACGCATGCATGACAGATAAACCAGACCAACCCTCACCTTTATCTGGCGCATAAGAGATACGCGCTCTTGTTGGTTTTAATCCAAATAAACCACATAACGAAGCCGGTAATCGAATCGATCCACCACCATCCGAAGCATGCGCCATAGGTAAAGCACGACTTGCAACAAGTGCGGCTGCACCGCCTGATGATCCGCCTGGACTATTGTTTAATTGCCAAGGATTTCGGCAGGCGCCAAATAATGTCGGCTCCGTAACAACACGCAAACCAAACTCTGACGTATTGGTTTTTCCTATAATATTTAACCCCGCTTTTTTATAGCGTTTCACTAATTCGCTATCATGAGTTGCAATGGCTTGATTAAACAATCGGCTACCATTCGATGTTGGCGTGCCTTGTAGTTGGATGCCTAAATCTTTTATCGCAAAAGGAACACCTTTAAATAATCCCATTGAATCAAAATCATCAGGTCCATCAAATAATTTCAATACGAGCGCATTAATTTTAGGGTTTATTTTTTCAATACTTTCGATGATTGATTGTTTTAACTCACTCGCTGTTATTTCTTTTTTTGTAATTAATTCACTTAAACCTAAACCATCATATTGCATGTGATCAATCATAATTAGCATCACTTTTTTTCAAAGAAATGTTGCCGCATATAATATCTTTAAACATCACCCAGTCTCCTATAAAACTATATAAAGGATATTGAAAAGTAGCTGGTTTATTTTTTTCAAAACAAAAATGACCTATCCAAGCAAACCCATATCCAATAACAGGTATTAATAATAACCACCAATAACTAATAAAAAACATAACTAAAAAAATGAGTAATATAATTAAAGTGCTTCCACAAAAATGTAAACGTCGACACATATAATGTTGATGCTCTCTCAAATAATATGGATAAAACTCTCTAAAAGTGGTAAACTTTTTACTCATTTTGCAAAAATCTCAACTCTTTTATATAGCTACACAAATAGCTGTTATTCAATATCACTTTGATACTTTAACCTATTTATAAGGGGAAAACGATGAAACGTCCACAGTTATTACCAACCAGTCTTAGCGAAGAAACTTTTGCCAATATCACTTATCATCTCGATGGTGAATTAGTCCCCGTTTTAACTGTCAATATTACCCCTGAACATCCCATATTTTTTGAACATCATATCATGTTATGGAAGCACACTTCCGTTGATGTCAAATTACGTCCGATGAAAGGCGCATTAAAACGCATGATTGCCGGTATGCAAGTCTTCATCACCGAAGCGGTCGGTGAAGGCCAAATCGCTTTTAGCCGAGATGGTGTCGGTCATATTTTTGCAAAACATTTAAAATATGGTGAAGAGCTTGATGTTCGTGAACATCAATTTTTAGCGGCGAGTAATAATATCGATTATTCTTTTACACGCTTACAAGGTGTTTCCAATATGTTATTTGGTGGCACAGGTTTATTTGTTGATATATTCCGTGCGGCAGAAGGCGATGGCATTTTATGGTTACATGGTTATGGTAATGTATTTGAAATAGAGCTCGCAGCAGGTGAATCCATCGATGTTGAACCAGGCGCATGGCTTTTTAAAGAGCGCTCAGTCCGCATGGATACCGTCGTGCAAAAATTATCAGCCGGACTTTTTGGCGGATCGACTATGATAGTTAATCGCTTTACAGGTCCTGGTCGACTTGGTTTGCAATCCATGTATTTTGCTTATCCGACTGAAAATTAATAATACCTGGAATTTATTGTATACGGATCATCAAAACACACTTTCGTGATTTCGTATTGCAAAAATACAAAATCACGAAAATATCTTTATATTGAAAAAGAAATTTTGATTAAGAACTGAATTGTAACCATTAAAGTTGAGTTAGATACGCTTTAACACCACTCACAATATCGTGGAAGTTTTGATCATAACCCGCTTTTTTAAGCGCACTCATATCCGCTTTAGTGAATATTTGATAACGTCCACGCAAAATTTCAGGTGCTGGCACGTATTGGATTTCACCTTTACCATAAAATGCGATAACGGCTTTTGCAATGTCATTAAAGCTAGTCGCTTGACCACTGCCACAGTTATAAATACCTTTAACTGTTGGATTGTCGTAACACCAAAGATTAACATTTACCACATCTTCCACATAAACAAAGTCACGTTTTTGTTCGCCTGCTTGGCATTGGTTAAATCCTGTAAAAATTTCGATGTGACCTTTTTCGATAATTTGATTATGAAAATGACGTATCACACTCACCATATCTTTTTTATGATCTTCACGAGGTCCATAAACATTAAAATAACGTAATCCCACAATTTGAGAATTAACTTCATTAATCACGCGTCTTACAAATCGATCGAATAAAATTTTGGTATAACCATAAAGATTTAATGGTTTTTCATTTTCAGGAATTGGCGTAAATTGACTAGAACTACCATAAACAGCAGCGCTTGAAGCATAAATAAATTGCACGTTATTATCGATACAAAAATTTAATAACGTTTTGGAATATTGATAATTCACATCCATTAAATAGCGACCATCCCACTCAGTTGTGGAAGAACAAGCACCTTGATGAAAAATAACGTCGATGCTCTCACCGAGGTCGTCTAAATTTTCGATAAAATCATCCATATCCATAAAATCTAAAATGTTTAAATCAACGAGATTTTTAAATTTAGTGCCATCTTCTAAATTACCTACTGCAAGAATATCTTCTCGACCTCTTTGGTTTAAACCTTTAATAATGTTACTACCAATAAAACCAGCAGCACCGGTGACGACTATCATTCTACTGTCTCCATCATTTTTTCTATTAAGGCTGAACTTGACCATTCTTTTTCAGGACCAACAAATTTTACTTCGCCCCCATGAGCAAGGACGTGATCAGCACCGACGATATTTTGATTTAAATAATCAACACCTTTGACTAAAACATCTGGGGTGAGTAATTCAATAATTCTTTGCGGCGTTTCTTCATAAAAAGGAAAAACCCAATCAACAACACGAAGACCGGCCAATACGGCCATGCGATCTTGTAATTTTTTAACTGGGCGAGAAGGTCCTTTATTTCTTGCAATAGATTCATCAGAATTTACCGCGACAATTAAACGATCACCTAATGATTTTGCCGCTTCTAAATAACCAATATGACCTGGATGTAAAATATCAAAACAACCATTAGTCATCACAATTTTTTCTTGCCGAGATTTCGCATCTTCGATGGCCATGACGGCTTCTTCTTCAGTGAGAACACCTAAACGTGAATATTGATGTTTACGTAATTCACGGCGTAATTCTGGCACGCTTACTTGCGCGGCACCTAACTTAGTGACAACAATGCCGGCTGCAATATTTGCTAAATACATCGCATTTGCAAAATTCTCACCGGCAGCGACAGCTGCTGCTATGACAGCAATAACGGTATCACCAGCACCTGTTACGTCATAAACTTCAAAAGCTCGCGCCGTTAAATGAATGGGATCTTGATCACGACGAATTAAAGTCATGCCTTCAGAACCTCGCGTCACCAACAATGCACCAATACCATGAGCAATTAATGCGGCTTTACCTTTTTTAACGATATCTTCTTCACTATGGCAAGGCCCTACAACTTGTTCAAATTCTCTTCTGTTTGGTGTTAACACATCGGCACCACGATAGCGATCAAAGCTCGCGCCTTTTGGATCAACAAAAACCGGAATATTTAAACGATTGGCGGTGGAAATTATTTGTTGAACATTTTGTAATGTTCCTTTGTGATAATCCGAAATAACTACCGCACCCACATTTTCAATTGCATCAATACAATCGTGATGGATAGTAATATCTTTACTATTATAGAATGTCTCTTCAAAATCTAAACGAATTAATTGTTGATGTTGACTGAGCACTCTGAGTTTTGTCACCGTTGGATAATCTGATAACGCCTGTAAATAAGTATCCACACCTTTGTTTTGTAAAACACGATGTAATTTTTTACCGGCATCATCATTACCAATGACACCAAATAATTTTGGCCGAATGCCTAAGCTTGCTAAATTCATTGCAACATTACCAGCGCCACCGGGACGTTCTTCTACTGAATTCACATTCACAACTGGCACGGGTGCCTCGGGTGAAATACGTTTAGCTTGGCCAGTCCAATATCTATCGAGCATAACATCGCCAATAATTAGCATTCGAGCAAGTTGAAAATTTGGGATCGTGACTTTCATTCCGTTACCTAATGTCAGACAAATGATGCAATACTATCATTGTTTTTTTAGAAATTGTAGTGAATATTGAAGTTCAAAGTGTAAAAAACATACGTGCATACCTCTAGTTTAATGTGCGTTGCATCGCTTTAATAGTGTCAGAAAAGTCTTTTCCTTTAACTATTTGAATAGATGGTTCATTCTTTTGTTTTCGGGTAAATAATTTTGGTGAATTTGGCCTTAAAGCTATTAATAAATAACCCATCACATTTGGTTCAGGTGGATGCAAAGTAGTAACCGGACTTGGTTCTTGCTTTGATACGAATTGATCGATTTGAGTTAGCCTCGCTTGAATAGTGGGACTTAATAAAATTTTTCTCGCGATTTTAGTTATTTCTTTGGGTAAATCATATTGTTCTTCTAAAGCAGATTCGATTTTTTTATATAACCAATTAGGCATCCAATTCACTACGGTTGTTAACACTGCATGACTACTATATTTTGAAAGTGTGCCAGTGATGGTACTTAACGTACTATAAATGTTTACCCAATTTTCATTGGTCACATCGCCTTGAAAAAAATTTTCAAATGACGTCATCTCTTTTGGCAGAATCAATTTGCCAGCAACCAAATGCAATTGTTGGATCATTGGTAATATATAATACCAAACAAAATTATAAAAAATTGTGACTGCTTTTTTTATTTGCTGGATACGTCTTCTATCATAAATTCCTTTACTGATAAGATAATCATTTAAATTTTGCAACGTAAGAATTAATTGTGGTGTGGTTCTTTTATCACTTAATTGATGTTTTAAATTTTCTACTAATTCGCGAGTCACATAAGCGCTTAAACCAAAATGTGTGATCACCAATCGATTACATGCTACCGATTGATCTTGTTGTGGAACTGTTTCAAAAAAACCATTCATATATACTAAGCGTGAAACAAACGCCTGACATGAAGTAACAACATAGTTTGTAACAGCATTCTGTGGCAAAACGCGAGATACTGCATCTATCATATATTCAGGTAATTTTTCAGCAAAACCACGAGCCATAACTTCAGACTGAAATCGAGAAGAATGAATTAATGCATCAACAGGCGAAACGCCACCATAAGCTAAATGAATGGTATAAGTGTAAGTGCCCGTAATATGAATTTGAAGAACATATAATGGTATTTGAATTTGCCAAGGTAAAAAATTAGATAAGATTGCAAAGCAAACTTCCCCACCTTTTTCTATACAATAATGAACGGTATCAATCACATTACTGACGATAAGTTGCTTTGCTGATAATTCTGGGCTTTTTATTATTGTTGGGTCGCGCAATATATGAGTTTCTGCCGATAATTTTGCATCATTAAATTTACATTGGATAAGTGCTTTGACATCTCTTCGAATTGTGTAACTATAAATAACAACGGGTAAAATAAAAAAAGTGATATCTCTGGAAAGTTTAGCAAATTGAGCCGGCACCCCTTCAATACCATATTCTTCACAATACTCATGGGGTAAATGACCAACACAATACCAAGCCATCGTTAACAGTTCAATTGGATTGTAAAAAGGTTGAATTAAAATTTTTATGTATTGCGAAAATTTTTTGGCGACTGGATTTTGTGTTGTTAACTCTATCACTTCTTTTGAGATATCAAAGTCATAATCTCGTTTTTCTTCTGCTTCTTTTGCGCTTTGCAATGCAACTATTTTATCTTTATTAAATGTATTAATTTTTCTTAAAGTAGTAGGAATTGATCTTAATAAGGTGGCTGTTTTTTTTAGCGTATAGATGGTTGGCAATATAATATAATTTTGTGTGAAATTTAAGGCAGTCTTAATATAGGAAATAGGTTTAGGGGTTGGTAACTCTTCGAAATCATCCTGATCCGGCATAGATACTCTTTCAGTTAGCTATTATTTTAAATAACTATATTGAATTAAATTGTTATTGTCAAAAATATAACTAAACAAATATAGCAATAAATTGGGGGGTTTTTAAAAAAATTTTCTATTCAGACAAAGTCTGTCCGCTTTATTAATTTACTGCTGCAAATTAGAAAATAAAAATTTATAAATATTGCGGCATAATATCTGCAATTATCTGCCCGATTTTCTCACAGCAAATTGCGCGTGCGTGTAATTGGCGCCACACTAAACCGACTTTTCTAAATGGCGCCGGATCAACAAAGGCTTTATAAATAACATCAGTATTTTTTTTGTAATCAGACGTTAAAGCTATTTTAGGTAATAACGTGACACCAACACCTGTTGCAATAATGTGTCTTAATGTTTCAAGACTCGCTGCTTGTAAACCTTTTTCTCTTTTTATGTTAACATTTTTACAAACATCTAAAGCTTGATCACGTAGACAATGGCCATCGGCCAGTAATAAAAGAGTTTCATCTTCAATATCACTAATCGTGACTTTACTTTTACTCGCGAGTTTATGATCTTTTACCATCGCCACATAAAATGGTTCTTGAAATAATTCTTTAATTTCACAACCGTGATCCTCTAATGGTAAAGCCGAAATGATTGCATCAAGTTGACCACGTTTTAAGGCATCTAAAACAGTATCAGTTTTATCTTCATGAATATGTAATTCTAAATTAGGTAATTGTTTTTTAATTTCTGGAATGATGTAGGGTAATAAGTAAGGTCCCAATGTTGGAATAATGCCTAATTCAAATCGACCCGCTAAAGGATCTTTGCTTTGATTAGCAAGCGCATAAATTTGATCGATTTCACGTAACACTGTTGTCGCTTGATCAACAATACGAATACCAATATCGGTTACCAAAACACTTTTATTCGTTCGCTCAAATAAAGTTACGCCTAATTCATCTTCTAATTTTTTTAATTGTGAGCTTAACGTTGGTTGACTCACAAAACAGGAATCAGCAGCATGGCCGAAATGTTTTAATTCTGCTACGGCAATTAGATATTTTAAATCTCTGATATTCATATTTCCCTCTCATCCAAAAACTAAATGACAGATCCCAACTGCAGCTAAGATGCCAACTGCATCCGCAATTAATCCTGCAGGGATAGCATGTCGTGTTCGACAAATATTGACTGCTCCAAAATAAACAGCAATGACATAAAATGTTGTCTCAGTACTTCCCATCATCGTACCCGCAACTTTAGCAACAAAAGAATTACCACCATAATGATGAATGATATCAATCAATATGGCATTCGCCCCACTTCCTGAAAATGGGCGCATTAAAGCAAGCGGCAAGGTTGCTTTTGGCATGCCAAGCCAATGCAAAACGGGTGCTAATAAATTCGATAATGAATTAATTGCACCTGAAGCACGTAACATGCCGATAGCCACTAACATTGCCACTAAATAAGGAATAATTTTTACCGCAATATTAAAACCATCTTTCGCGCCGTCAATAAACGATTCATATACTTTTATTTTTTTATATTGTCCAATTAGTGGAATGCCGGCAATAATGCCTAAAAAAATCCAATTTGAAATACCATTTGCCAAGCTTGCCGCATTCATTTTACTTCTCCTGGCTCTCGATTAAAAATTTTAAGTCGCGCAAGAGATTTAACGGCAACAATGCCTGCAGTTGTTGAACAAGTTGTTGCAATTAAGGACGTAAATATTATAGCCGTAGGTGTTGTTGCGCCCCCTGCTGCTAAATACGCAATGGTTGTTGTTGGAATTAATTGTACGGAAGAAGTGTTAATCGCTAAGAAAGTGCACATCGCATTTGTCGCAGTCCCGGGCGTTTTATTCAACGTTTCTAATTCATCCATTGCTTTTAGCCCAAACGGTGTCGCGGCATTGTTTAAACCTAACATGTTGGCCGCCATGTTTAAAATCATCGCCCCCATGGCAGGATGCGTCGCAGGCACTTCTGGAAATAACCAAACCATAATAGGTTTAATAATTTTGGCGATAAGTTGAATTAATCCGGCTTCTTCCGCAATTTTCATGAGACCTAACCAAAAAGCAAGAATACCTGTTAAGCCAATAGCAATAGTAAAAGCGAGTTTAGCAGAGTCAGTGACAGAGTTAACCACTGCTTGCGTCGTACCATTAAAGCCTGCAAATACGATTGCGATAATGATCATCGCTAACCAAATAATATTTAACATGCTGCTCCCCTTGATATGAATAATTGGCATTTATTTTTTTCAGCAATTAAAGAAACGATCATCGTCAGCGCTCGCCCTAACATATAACTTAAAAACGCTAACCATAAACCATGATTACCAATCGGTATTGTAAGATACCAAATTGGGAAAAAAAATAATCCCGTACTCAAAAGCATAGTATTACGCATTTGCTTTGCCATCATTGCACCAATAAAAATACCATCCAATAAAAAGCTCCAAACACAACATAAGGGTAACACCATTATCCAGGGTAAATAATGAATAGCAGTGACATAGACACTTGGAACACTGGTCATCCATGAAATAAATAATTTTCCAAAGAAAAAATACACCAAAGTAAATCCTAGCGCGATAACAAGTGCCCAAAACGTTGAACCTTTAATCGCAAGCATCACTTCATCTTTACTTTTTTGTCCAATCGCGCGACCAACCATTGCTTCTGTCGCATTGGCAAAGCCATCTAAAGCATAAGACATGAGATATTGAAAGTTTAATAATATTGCATTTGCGGCTAATACAACCGCACCAAACTGCGCACTCCATTTTGTAAAAAAGCCATAAACCAACACTAAACAAATTGTTCGTAAAAAAATATTATTGTTTAATACCAATAATTTTTTGAGTTGAGCATAATCAAAAATACTGACTAAATTAATTTTTTCAGGCAACGTTGACATGGTTTTGTAAACAAAATACAGCCCCAGAAACAGCCCGAAATACTGCGCAATGATTGTGGCATAAGCAACGCCCGCCACGTCGTAATGAAAACCATAAACAAATAAAATATCTAATCCCATGCCCAATACATTTATCAGTATCATCAGTAACATTGGATAAAACATTTTATGAAAACCAATGTAAAATCCACGGATCACGGCATTTCCTAAAATAGCAATCGTTCCCCAAATACAAATATTAAAATATTCTTTTGTATAGTATGAAACATTGGGCGTTGGTTTTAAAATATAAATTGCCACCTGTAAAATAATGGGTTTTAGTAATAACAAAATCAAAGATAAAACGAATGCTAAAAATAAAGACTGAGCAAAAACTTGTTTTATCGCGTGATTATCACGACGACCGAAAGCTTGTGCAATAAGACCCGAAGAAGATTGCCGCAAAAAATTGAGCGACCAAAAAATCATATTAATAATCATACTACCCATTGCAACCGCGCCAATATAATAAGCATGTTGCAAATGCCCAACAACCGCCGTATCAATGATCCCTAATAACGGTACAGTGATATTTGAAAGCAACAGTGGCAAAGCTAAACGCCAAACTTGTAAAATTGCTTTACTCGTTTTATTCAATAGACAAACCCTCTTATTAGGTTGAAATTAATAACTCTAATCGAAAAATAAATCAATCCGCTTATTGTATGCATAGACTAAAAGGGGATATCGTTGTATTATCATTAATGGTTTTCGTATCTTATGGATTGAGATAGCGAATGCTGAAAGGATGCGACATTAATTAACAAAGGAGTCCATCATGTTCAGCGCCAAAACCGAAATATTAAAATTAAAACTTAGCGTCGGTGAATCAGCAGCAGGTAACCAATTATTAGAACAAGGCAAAGCATTCCTTTCGCATTTTGAATATGAATCAGCTTACAAAAGTTTTGCATTAGCGATAACCGAGTACGGTGTTGCTGAAGCGTTGGTTTTAGTTGGTCGCATGCATGAAACTGGGAAAAAATATCCTCATGACGTGCATTTGGCGATTAAATATTACCAACTTGCTTGGCAGCAAAAAGTACCGAGTGCTGGAAGATATTTAGGATTGTTAGCAATTGATGGTTACCAAGTAAGTAACACAAATAACGATCCACACCGATTTTTAAAATTTGCCGTTGAGGCAGGTGATAAAGAATGTATTAATGAGTTAGTGATGCGTGGTATAGAATACGAACGTAAAGATTCCATCAATAACATTCACTATCCAGGAAAAAATGTAACAGTGAGTGAAGACAATGAGCAATTTGGATGACTTATTAGTTAGCGAATTTCAACGTGCAATTTTGCCAAGAACCATTACTCCATCGGAGGAATGCTTTTTAATTGCATTTAGGCTTGGTAATTCGGCATCAGCTAGAATGATTGCTATTTCTGTGCAAAATACCCACCCTGATTTAGCCATAAAATTTTTTGCTAGAAGTTTTTTACTGATGGAAGCTGAAGCGGGTAATGAAAATTCATTAACATCACAACAAATTGTCTTAACTTGTATCATTGATTGTTTAGAACGAGTCGATGATGATAAAAAAGCGGAAATCCAACAATTTATTTTAGAATCCTATCAGCCTCTCTCTTTAAAAACTCAACTTGATATTAATAATGCGTTAAATGAAATTAGTCCTAAGTTATTACAAAATGCCCAAAAAGAACGTTCAGTAAGAGATGGCAAACGCTATGTCGAAATGTTAGATAACCTTAATAAAGTGATTACACCTAATCCTCAACTTATTACTAGCCCTGCATGATGAATATGAAAAAAATAGTTATTGCCAGTGATAACAAAGGCAAGTTACGCGAATTTAATGAAATACTTTCTCATCTTGAAATTATTCCCCAAAGTGAATTCCAAATTAGTTCTGCGGATGAAACAGGATTAACCTTTATCGAAAACGCGATTTTAAAAGCTCGACATGCCTGCCATCACACAAAGTTACCGGCACTTGCTGATGATTCAGGACTTTGTGTCGATTATTTAAAAGGTGCCCCAGGAATATATTCTGCAAGATACAGCGGCGAACATGCCACCATGGAAAAAAATAAACAAAAAATTCTCACGGAAATGCAAGATGTGCCAAATGAAAAAAGACAAGCTTATTTTATTTGTGTTATTGCATTAATGCGACATGAATTTGATCCTACACCTATTATATGTGAAGGTCGCTTATACGGCAGCATTACGACTAAACCCATTGGTGAAAATGGTTTTGGCTATGATCCCATTTTATGGGTGCCTGAATATAATTGCACTGTCGCAGAATTAAAATCTGAAGTTAAAAATCAAATTAGCCACCGTGGTAAAGCGCTTGCAAAGCTCGCAAATATCTTATGAAAAATTTAATTGAGAAAGCGTTATCTGCTCATCAATCTCAACATTATAATGACGCGATTTTACTTTATAAACAAGTATTACAGCAGCAAGATATCCCTGAAGTTCATAATAATTTAGCCAATATTTATATTCGATTAAAAGAATTCTCAAATGCTCAAAAACATTTAAATCATGCGTTACAAATTAAAACAGATTATATTGATGCAAGATATAATTTAGCTTTAACTTATATCCAAGAACAAAACAATCAACAAGCTATTACTGAGTTAACAAAAATTCTAGAGCAAATACCCAATCATCAATATGCTTTAAATCAACTGGCCAATTTATACATGCTAGAAAATAAAGCTTTATTAGCGCGTGAGTATTATCAACAATTAGTGGCTCTAAATCCCAATGATTTTTTAGCCGTTTATAATTTAGCGATGAGCTATATTAAACTCAATGATCGCGAAACGGCTTTTAATTATTTAAAACAAGCTTATGAATTAAATTCTGAAGACCATGATTGCTTATTTAATTTGGGCGTCATCGCACAAGAATTAAATTATTTAAATCGTGCAATTGAGTTTTATGAAAAATTAATTAAACTTGTACCCAATCATATTGGTGGCTTAACAAACTTAAGCATTTGTTGCAAAAATAATCAGTGTCCTGAAAAAGCGTTAACTTATTTAAGTCAAATTATGTCACTACAGCCTCATAATTTATCTGTCGCTTATTTGCATGCTGCATTAAGTGGAACAAATTCACCATTACGAGCACCAGCACAATATATTGAAAATTTATTTGATCATTATGCCAATCACTACGATCAACATTTGATTCAACATTTACAATATCAAATGCCAGAAACTTTATATCAAACAATCAAACCACTAAATACAAAACCATGGAATATCATCGAACTTGGTTGTGGAACAGGACTTTGCGGCGCGATTTTAAAATCATTTGCTCATACATTAATTGGCATCGACTTATCACCACAAATGTTAAATTTAGCAACTAGCAAAAATCATTATGATGAATTATGGTTAAGCGATATTGTTGATTTGCAAAACCAACAAGCGGATTGCCTCGTCGCAGTTGAAGTCTTTATTTACTTAGGCGCGTTAAGCAAAATTATAACGACCGGTTACAACAATTTAATTGAGAACGGCTATTTTATCTTTACGGTTGAACAAAGCGAGCTGGCCCCTTATCAACTTACATCGTCTGGAAGGTATGCTCATCATAAAGATTATATTTCACAATGTTTAGTCGATAGTGGCTTTAAAAATCTTCAAATTAAAAATATTGTCACTAGAACTCAATATGAGATACCAGTGAATTCACTCCTCATTGTCGCGCAAAAATAAAGTCAATAGACATACAAAAATGAATCACCAGATGTTAATTGTTGCGTCTTATTGTTATCTGTTTTATGGTTGAGCTATGCTCTTATAATCGGTTAATAACGAGGGTAACTTTGTGAAAATTTATAAAATTTTAATGTTATTCACCCTACCCTGCTTTTTGCTTGGCTGTATTCAATCTCATTCCCCCAAAGATGCTCATGAAACAAAGATTGTTATGTTGAAGCTTCCTAAATTAAATCCCTTCAATAGTATCAATATTGCGGGCCCCTTTACGGTAAAGATTGTTGATAACAGTAAACGTCAATCGGTCGAATTAGTGGGTGCAAATTATTATGTTCATCGGGTTAAAGCTTGGTCTTTAAACCATACGCTTTATCTCAACGTACCTCCTACCATGATGCAATTATCGCCTAATGATATTTTAGTAAAAGTCTATTTAAAAAAATTAAACCATTTAGTTTATTCCAGCAAAGCTAACATTAACGTGAAAAAAAATAGTCGCTCAAACATTAGTGTCGTCTCAAATGGTGCGGGTGATCTGGTTATGGCTGGCCACGTCAATTTAACCCAATTAATTAATCACGGCTCAGGTAATATCACCATTAACAATGTTAATAATCAAAATTTAATTGTCGATGATACTGGCCCAGGCTATGTTCATGTTACAGGTAAATCCATTGCCTTAAATAAACTTGATCATTCTGGCAGTGGTAATATTTCTATAAAACAAGTCAATGGCGTTCTACCTTTAGATATCTTTACTCAATCATCGGGCGTAACAAAAATTAATGGCAAAAATATTAATTTACATCATGTTGACTACAATGGTTCAGGTGAACTTGATATTGCTAAAGTAGACAGTAATTTTCTGACCTTAGCATTAAGAGGTAGTGGTCAAGTTAATATTTTTGGTAATGCTAATTTAACGAAATTAGATGCTTATGGTTCAACTAAATTAAATATCCAAGAAGTCGATAGTAATGGCTTAAATGTCTACGCACCTTATGGCAGCAATAATTTATTTTTAACCGGTCACATTGATTTACTAAATTTAATTGAAGGTGCAAATAATAACATTCATATTGGCGGCATAAATAGTAGTGAAATGATGGTGACTTTAGCTGGAGCAGCTAAAGCACATTTAGCTGGCCATGCGCAAATCATGAATGCGCGGACTTCGAAGATTAGTATTCTTGATGGTTATTATTTTTATGTAAAAGATATTTATATAAAAACATTAGATGCCTCTCAAGCAAATTTACGACCAATTAATTTGTTAACTGCTTACGCAAAAGATCAATCTGATGTTTATTATTATCAACAACCCAAATTTATTGCGCCCTACATGTCACGATCAGGCAGTATCTTACCTATGTTTCATGGCGCACCACCTTATCCTATCTACTGGGACAAAGCTGGAGAATATACACCTAAAACACCGCATGCCGATTTTGAGCATGTCTTCCAGGGTTAATTGAGTGTTATTCAAAATTATAGATCTGACAGAGTAGTTTTAACTAGGATTAGAGAATAGTTTAAAATGAATGAAAGAAATTCTCATCACGATGATATTCTACATCATGTTAATGATCATATCTCTCCGAAGCAAAGTTTATTTCTTGGTTTACAGCATGTTATTAAATTTGCAAGTTTAATAATCTACCCCACTATCATAATTAATTCAGCAGGTCTTACGGGCCAAACTGCAACGGATATATTAAGTATTTCAATTTTTAGTATTGCGATCACCACGCTTTTATTTTCATTTAAAAAAACAGGTGCAGGTTGTTTTGTTTCTGTAACAAGCTCAACTGCATTATTCGCATTGATAATGATAGCCGCCAAAATGGGTGGCCTATCTATGGTGATGGCAACAACTTTTTATGTCGGTGTGTTACAAATTATTTTCACCTTACTTTTGCGTTTTATGAAATTTTTATTTAATAAAGAATTAGCAGGATTTGTAACATTATTATTAGGGATCTGGGTTGCGCTTTTAGGCGTACACGAAATTTTTTATCAAAGTGATTTTGGTCGGTTATTATTACATCGTAAAATTCTTTCTACTCATCTGGCTAATATTCAAGATATCACCATCAGTCTCATCGCATTAGCTATTATGATAGCTTTTCGTATAAAAAAGGTTTCGACTAAAAGACTTTATTGTATTAGTTATGGGATTATCATTGCTTGGATAATTGCTTATTTTTTTGGGCGAATAAACAATCAACATATGGTTATTCATTATACTTACTCATGGTTTCAATTCCCAATTCCATTGAATTATTTTAGTTTTCACATCGATCCCAGTTTAATTTTACCTATGATTATTGCCGCCCTAATTAGCACAATTGAAATTTTCGGTATTACTGCAATGATTCAACAAACAGATCTTCAAAATAATACTGATTTTAATTGGTCAGCTTTATATAAAGGTAACATTATTGTGGGGCTTTGTTTTATTTTGGCAAGTGTCATCGGCGCTGTCCCTAATAGTCCTAATCCTGGTTCTTATGGGATCTTGGTTGCAAGTGGAAGTTTTAGTCGTAAAATTGCTTATGGTGCTGCGCTAATTTTAATCCTCGTTTCTCTTTGCCCAAAATTGATTTTATTATTATTAACTATCCCTTCGTCGATTAATGGTGCAGCAATATTATTTGTTGGCTCAGCAATGTTTACTAATGGTTTAAAGATGATTGATATTAATAACATCGGAAGATTAAAAGCCATGAATTTTGGCTTTTCATTTATACTTGGTGTTAGTAGTATTTCGATCCCACAATTTTATAGCCAAAATTTTGTATGGGTAAGAGGAATTACTGATCCGGCTTTTTTTGTCAGTTTATTTTGTTTTATTGTGTTAACAATTTTACATAGACTTTTTACATGGAGACACCATGAATAATTCTAATAAAATTGTCTATCATTTAAATGATAAACCGCCTTTCTTAGCTTGGCTAACATTTGGTTGCCAATATGTTGCGACAGTCGCTAATTATTTTATTTTTCCTGTGATATTAGTTCATCTAGCAAATGCAGATATTCAAACGGCGACTAGCTTTATTAGCATTATGATGTTTGGCACAGCCTTTGCCACAATATTGCAGAGTATGGTTAAAGGACCTTTAGGTTCGGGCATGCTTTTACCATTATCACCAGCGCCTTCTTATTTTCCACCTTCTTATTTAGCCGTCAAATTGGGTGGTTTGCCCTTGTTATACGGCATGACCATTATTGCAGGTATTATGCAGGCGTTGGTTTCACCTATGATGAAAAATATAAAGCGTTTTGTTCCGCCCGAATTAGGTGGTCTAGTGATCACATTAATTGGTTTTGAAGTGGGCATATTAGGTTTAAAACAATTTGTCGGATCTGATGGCATTATCGACCAATTTTCACATATTAATTTATTATTAGCTTTAATCGTTATTTTTTCACCATTAATTTTAATGATTATTCTCAATCTTTTTTGTAAAGGCAATTTAAAATTGTTTGGTTTACTTATCTCGATTATTGTTGGCTATTTAATCGTATTTATTTTTGGTTTTTTTGATAAAAATACATTGCAAATCATTAGCCAAACATCATGGATTTATTGGCCAACTATTTCTTTTTCTCATTACCAATTTGATTCAACGTTATTAATTCCCTTTGCCATTGCAAGTTTAATCGGCTCTATCAAAGTGACCGGTTCATTATCGGCGTTACAACGATATAGTGATGAAAATTGGGTGAGACCTGATATGTCTCAGATTGCTAAAGGTAATTTAGCTGACTCATGTGGAACTTTTTTTACAGGTATTTTGGGTGGCATGGGTTTAAATGCCAGTTCCAGTTCTGTGGCATTATCTTTATCAACAGGTGTATTAAGTCGTGTGATTGCCATTGCTTATGGAATTATTTTTATCATTTTAGGATTTTGTCCTAAAGTCACTGTTATCCTTATCTACATGCCAAAAACCGTTGTCGCCTCTACATTAATTTTTCTTGGTGCCACCTTAGTCATTAATGGCTTAAAGATGGTTGTCCCCTATTTAGAGCAACCTCGTCGTTGTCTGATTATTGGTATTTCGTTTATGTTGGGGATGAGTCATTTTGTTTATCCTCATTTTTATCAAGGGTTACCTAATTATGTTCAAAGCTTTACAGGATCATCGATTGCGTTAGCGGTGGTATGTGAAATCACGTTGAACTTTTTGCTCATGTTACGGTTAGAAGATAATAAACTCTGTAATTTGTTGGTCGAAAATTCCACTGAATCCTATCATAAAGTAAAAATATTTTTAAAAGAGTTAGCGAAAGATTGGGAATTACAGTCTATATTAATCGATCGTGCAGGTGAAATAGTACAAGTATTAACTTCCTCTTTAAAAAATCATGTAAAATTATTGATCCGCTATAATGGAAACTATCTTATCCTCGAATTCGAACAGACAGAAATGCTTAGCGAAAAAGTTCTAGGAAAAATAAAAAATATGAGCGACCATTTTACTATTAGTAATGAGTTTGGTTTACAAAATATTCAAGTCTATTTAGAACATTAAATAATCACGGTGTTCACATCACTATTAACATATAAAGTAGCATCACCTGTGGTAAATTGATTATACTCAATATCATTGATACTAATGGTTTGCTCAACTTGATGAAAATCAGAGGTTAGTTTTACTGTATCAACTGCATCACCATTAATAAATAATTGATTATTATCATCTGTTATCGCTTTCAATGCATTTTGTGAAATTAAAACTTCATTGGCTTCATGATTTTCGATATTTAATTCTTCGATATTATCAATAATCTCATGCGCAATACTGGTTAAATCTATATTTTGGTCGCTACAATTTTTAACGACGGCCAAGATATCGTAGCCTTCACCGCCTTGGATACAATTATTAATTACAATATCCACTACATCAAGAATAATAAAATCATTACCTGCGCCACCATCGATGTGATCAATGCCACTATTACCATCTAAATAATCATCGCCATTACCACCTAATAAAATATCCATTCCTTCTTCACCGATAAGAATATCATCGCCATCATAACCGATTAGCGTGTCGTCCCCTTTGTAACCGTGTAGTGAATTGGATTCATTATTACCTTCTAATACATCATCAAATTGAGATCCCATTAAATCATTAACTTCTAACAAATTTGCAACTTTTGACTGTGGAACATTATCTTGATTCGTCATTAAATTTGAATTAACTGGCATATTGATATTTGTGTAACTGAACGTATCATTTGTGTTTATCACATTTAACATAATATTTGATTGATCTGAAAAATCTTGATCATTAATTGCAACTTGTAAATCAAAACTGAGAAAGGTTTCAAAATCTACCATGAATGCTTTATTAACATAAAGCTCACCTGTGTGTTCATTGATGGCAAATGTATCGTTAATATTTCCTGATACAATTTTAAAACTAACATTATCTGTAAAAGATTTATTGTTATTATCGACGATACCTATTACTTTACCTGCATCCACACCTTCATTCACATTGAAAATATGATTCAGCATCGTGGGTTGTTTCGCGACATTACTAATCGTAAAAGATAAAGTATTGTAATGTAAAAATCCACCTGAACAAATAGAGGTAATATCCATTGAATATGAACCTTGTTGCACAACATTAGGTTGATATTGCATTACTACTTCATTACCAACCACTTCAAAGAATGAAAATTGTTGATCATTTAGTCCTCCTTGATCTTGCTGAGTATTATTTACCATATTGTTATTCATAAGTTTATTTTGACTATTCAAATCAAGTAAAGGATTTTCGTTTGTAACATTATCAGTATCAAAATTTTGAATGTCTTCTTCTTGAAGTAGCGGTTTTTTAAGCTCTTCTGACGTCATCGTACTATTTAATTCAAGATTGATTTGATTATTCTCAAAACCGATGACTGCCGCTTTACCATTTAAATTATCAGTCATATTAACAATATTATTAAAACCACTGTCGCTAACAAAGTTCTCGATACTATCGAAAGTAATAGTGAAAACTTGAATAAATTTTACACCATCAGCAGCCGTAATAATCATTGAAACTGTGATCCCTGCAGCTCCACTTTCAGCAATCGCAAGATTCGTTAATCCACTCAGCATGTCAGCTAAAGTGGGATTTTTAAAGCTAAAATCATCTGCAATTGACATATTAGACAAATTCGTATTATTTTCTGATAGAGAAACTCGTTGAATATCTTCCGTGCCATCAAGCAAGTGTATTACTTTAATAATACCTTCGTCACTACCTTCTTCTTTGATAAATTGAATTTGATTATTAGTATCTAGAGTAAAGGTAATATTTATCGTTGAGAAAGTATTAATTTTTACATTTAATAAGGGAGTAATTTCATTCGGTAAATTAATATTATCAATAATATTCGTAGAAGCTGAAATTATCTTTTGGTTTTCAAGGGGTGCAACGGGTTGATTAATTTCCCCTTGGACTTTTAATTGTGCAATTTCATTAGGTATATCTCCATTATCAATACTATCCTTAACTGATAATATAAAACTCGGCTCTTCTTCAGTTTCGGAAATTGAAACTGGTTTCATTTTACTGCTTTCTACTTCATGTTTAATTATTTCAGTATCAACAATAACTTTTTCAGTATTGATAACATTAGGTGTTAACGATTTTAGCGCATAAACTAACGCTTGTTTAATTTCTGCGATAATTAAAAATGATAGTATTTTAGCATCAACCATTGCTTGCTTATTTAATTCAACATCATCACTCGTTGCTACCTGTTGATTTAATATATTAGTGAGTAAAATAACACTTGAGAAATCGACGATTTGATTTGACGTTATTTCACGATTTTTATTATTTGTTTCATCAATTATTTCATCATAATTGTCCTCACGTGCAACAGTAATACCTTGGACGATGTCTCCTGTATCTGGTACGTAAGGGGAGTGTTCGGCAAAATACGAGAAGAACTTATTTATCGTCACAATCGATTTTGTTAAATTTCCTTTTATCACTAAATTAAATTCGTGATGTTCTATTGTTGCGTTCGGAGATGAAATAATGGGTTTTTCAAATCCCTCTAAACTGGCCATTTCAATACTTGCCGTTGACGTGGCAAAGAATTTTGTACGTGTCTCTCCCGCAAGATCTTCTACAATAATTTCAATATTTAGCATTTTTAATAAATCAAATTCATTAAAAGCTGTATCTTGCAGTAAAATGACTGATGAGTTTAATTGTTCGTTTAAGTCTACTCGGGTAAAAATAGCTGTGTGTGATTGTTCTGTAAATGAGAAGAAGTTTTTTAAGGTAAAATTACCTTGCTCAGGAATATTTATTTTTATATTGTTTCCTTCTCGAAGAATATTAGAGATTGAATATTCATCCGGTAAAATAATTCGAGCGCTGGCATCGAGAGTAATTGATTCACCAGCTTTGATTGCAATTACTTTTTCATCTTTATCTATACCGATAATTATCAATTCATTATTCATAATGCTACCACTTACCGTTAAACGTCTTTATATACTTATGGGCTGTCCTTGGCGTGACGCTAATGTTTTTCATTAACGTTGATATAGATGAATCCTTTCCTTATATTTTTATCGGAGAATTTTCAAATAACTTTATAAAAAATTTGATGCTCAAATACAATAAATTATATTATAACTGGAGATAACTTGCTGAATTAGAATTGATAAACTTAACGATTAAAAGAAGTATTATAACTATAGGGCAATCCCCAAAACTGCCAAGGTTGTTTTTTCGCCATGAAATGAGCGATGTGAGAGCAACAATCTGCTGGTGTAACATAGGGGTTGGTTGTAATTTCTATCATCCGATTATGATAACTCCCCATCACGGTACGGTTGGTTGCCAGTAAATTATCAGGGCCATAAGACATAGGATACAAACGCCACGCACTAATTCCTTCACGATATAAATAGGCAGCAACTCGATTTGCTTGACGTTTTGCTAATAAATAATTTCGTGGACGAGAATCCACATCATCAGTACTCACTGCAATTTTAATCGCCGATGGTCCAAATTTATTTAAATACCTTGTGACTAAATTTAACAATGGATGATTCTTGAAAAAAATATCATGTTTTAATAAATCGCTGGAAGGCGCAAAAAAGAGATCGGACGGAATTAAAATTGAGGTAGTATCACCAATCGTGATCACTTGACCACCTGCATAATCTATTCGAGCAGCGAGCTCACTTTTACTATTTGTGTAACCGCCAATAATAGCACCTAATAAAATACCGCCTGGATTGCCAATGGTATGAACTGCACCTAAAGCCGCTCCCGCTGCAACACCACCACCTAAATATTGTGATGTTTTATAATTTGTGATCACAGGATTATGGACACTACTCGCGCAAGCAGCAAGCAAAGTAGTAAATAGCATTATCAAAACAAAGCGAATGTGCATCATAATATTATCTCTTCATCGATTGAGTAAGATTATAACAAATAGATATTAATTAACATAATGCTAGTGTGGCAAGTTATATTTCATCACAAACCCTAAGACAATTGTGCCAAGGATCATGATGATAAATGTTAAGGCTAATACATTAACTACCCAATAATCCGATACTCGGATATCATGCTTAAATTCTGTGTTTTGTAAAATGATTATTTGTATTTTTTGCTTTGGCTTAATATTAAATCGATTCATGAAAATCATGCCAGCGTAACAAATGCCGCGGAATATAAATAGCTGATAAAAACACTGTTTAATGGTCGTTAAAAATTGATTTTCATCACTATTAAAAAATACTGATTTATATTTTGTATCAAAATGTTTAACAAAGATAATACACAAGATATAAACTTCTAGAATAAAAATTGTATACATAATTAAAAAGAATTTAATGAAAAAAGGTAAATAGGGACAAATAATCACTAAACCCGAAGTAATATAAATACTGATAAGCATAAAGCCATGGAACACCACACTTATCATTGAAGAAATAATCAGATTTTTATCCATCATAATAATCTAGTATAGCCTACTCTTTATAAACTCACTGTTTTCTTTTTTAGACATTTAAATTTTTCATTGATATCTACATAGATAGATAACATAACTGGAATAATAATTAATATTAATAATGTGCCAAAAGCCAATCCAAATGAAATGGAAACCGCCATTGGAATTAAAAACTGTGCTTGTAATGATGTTTCAAATAATAAAGGTAATAATCCTGCAATCGTCGTTAATGATGTTAATAAAACAGCTCTTAAACGTTGTGTTGCAGCTTCAACAATCGCTTGGTGTTGATCACTATACTCTTGATGAATTTGTTGATATCGATTTAATAATATTATTGCATCATTAATAATGATTCCTGATAAGCCAAATAATCCAAATAACGATAATATTGTGACACTTAATCCCAATACCCAATGTCCAAATATTGCGCCAGCCAAACCTAATGGAATAACAATCATCACTAATAATGGCCAACCATATGAAGAAAATACCCAGGCTAGAATAATATAGATTAGCGTTAATCCAATTAGCATGCCATATCTCATATCACTAAAAGTTTCAGCTTGTTCGCGTGAGCGTCCACGAAGACTATATTTTACGTTATATTTTTTCATAATTTCAGGTAACACGCTGTGTTCGAGTTGTTGAATAATCGTGTTGTTGTTATTAACTTCCGG
The DNA here is from genome assembly GCA_964352985.1 of uncultured Legionellales bacterium. Classification (GTDB taxonomy): domain Bacteria; phylum Pseudomonadota; class Gammaproteobacteria; order JAHCLG01; family JAHCLG01; genus CAYGUK01. The sequence goes on along the minus strand of CAYGUK010000009.1, from coordinate 35,503 downwards.
ATCGACTTCTGCCATTACTTTTACCGCTAATTTTGTATCAGTGTGATTTATGATATCGATACCTTGTTCTGATTTAAGTGTGATAACCGATTTTAATAATACCATTTCGCCCTGTGGTGTTCTTATTAATAAATGATCAAGCGCATTTAAATTTTCTCTTTCATTTTCGGGCAGCATAATTCTGACTTCAATTTCTTCGCGAGGCTGATGAAATATTTGTACGAGTTGACCGCTAAATGCAGCATGCATTTGTTTACTAAGATCATCGACAGTTAATCCCAATGATTGTCCTTGATGGTTGATATCAAAAATTAATTGGGTTTGACCATAGGGTAAATCATCTTCAATATTTGATACTCCGGGTATTTGACTTAGAACATGTTGTAGCGCTATTGACGCTCGCTTTGTTTGATAAATATCATCGCCGCGTAATTGTATTGAAATGTCTGCGCCAGGTGGACCCGCTCTAGGTGGTGCAATAGATATATGTTCGACACCAGGTAATTTAACAATATTTTTTTGCCATTGCTCAATGAAATCTCGATTAGTGATTTCACGAGAATCAGGTGGAGATAACTCTACCACCATTGCACTCATATGTTTGCCTAAGCCTCGATAGACTGTACCTTTATTCATATAGCTTACAGCAAATCTCACAATGGGGATTTTTTGATTAAATTCTTTATCAGTTTGTTCTAAACTGCGATTTAATTCTTTTTCAAAATCCAACTTTTCTGCTTTAGTTGCATTTGTCGTATACGTTATATTAGCGTGTACTATTTGTCCTGGCGGGGAAGGAAAAAATACAAAATTTAAATATCCTGCCATTAATAAGCCAATGATGAATATTAATATTGCTAATACAATACTCAATGAAAGCCAGCGATTTTTTATAGCTGATTGTAAAAAAGGTTTAAACATCTTATCTCGAAAATGATCAAACCTTGCATCAAACTTGATTCTAAATTTTGAGGGTAAATGATTTTTTTGTGAACAGAAACTTTGGAATAAATGGCCGGGCAACACCCAAAAACATTCAAATAATGAGGCAATGATAACACTTATCACAACCAATGGAATTTCTCTCAAAATGACACCCATAATATTGCCAATTAAAAATAAGGGCAAAAAAGCACAAACAGTAGTTAATGAAGAAGCCATCACCGGAACAAACATTTTCTTAGCACCAATGACAACTGATTGTAAAGCACCTCTGCCTTTTTGTCGCTGAGTTAATGATTCTTCTCCAACTACAATCGTATCATCAACGATGATTCCTAAACTCATTATGATGGCAAATAAACTTACCATATTGATCGTGCCACCAAAACAATGCAAAACAAATAGTGATGCCATAAAAGAAATAGGGATCCCCATCATTACCCAAAATGCCACTTTAGAATTTAAAAAGAAGTATAAAATAATAATAATTAAAATTAATCCACCTAAACCATTTTTTAAAAGTAAATTAATTCGTTCTTCAATATGATGCCATGTTTGATCAAATATCTGGATAGAAATACTTTTTTCATAGTCATGATGTTTATACCACTCATGTAATATTTTCGCTGATTTTAAAGTCGATGCTTCAGGTGTACGAAACAATTCTAGCTCAACAGCAGGTTTACCTTTATAAGTTACCATAACTTCATTTTGTCTCGGTTGGAAATTAATTTTTGCAATATCACCTAATCGTAATAAATGACCCTGATTATCAGTAATAATAGGTAAATCATTAAAATCTGCTATTGTTCTTCTTTGCGAAGTACTGCGGATATTATAAGTCAGTGTATTATCGCCGATTGTACCTGCTGGACTATCTTTGCTTCTGGCTTTTATTAAGTTCGCAATTTCAGGTAGTGAAAGATTTAATTCATGCAAGCTTTTACTTGATATTTCGATTCTTATTTCTAGTTTAGGTAAACCCGTTACTGTGACTTTTGCGATCCCTCTATCTAATAACTCTTGTTCAATTTCATGTATTATTTGTCGAAACTCTTGTAAATGTGGCGGACCTGAAATGATTAATCGTGCAATAGGTTCATAATGAATTATTTCTTCTATAATCGGGGGTTCACTGTCAGGTGGTAGGTTACGCACTAAACTCATTTTTTGTTTAACTTGTTCTAATACATTATTAACATTCACACCTTGCTTTAAATCTAAAATTATTTGCATATTACCTTGTTGAGATTTCGATCGCATTTCATCAACATTATCTAAATTTCTTAACTCTTCTTCGATAGGTCTTGTTATTGATTCATTTACATCGCCACTACTAGCACCAGGCCAAACAACGTTAATCATTATTTTATTAACACTAAAATTTGGTAAGAATTGTGTGTTCATTTGCAATAATGCCCAAAGACCACTGATAAACATCATAATCATTAGTAGATTGGCGGCAACTTTATGTTTAGCAAATAAATATATTATGCCACTTTTATTATCCATTATTCTCTTCTACCTTTTTAACAGGCAACCCCGTTCTGGCATTTGGAAGGTGGGTAATTAAGATTTCGTCACCTGATTTTAATTTATTTGAAGTAATAATAACGTTGCTTGTATTATCATCGAATATTATATGACCGACAATTTTTACTTGAACAGCTTGTAATTTATCATTTTCGATTAAATACAAAATATTATCGTTATACAATGCTCCAGGTGGAATACCAATAACATCGGTTAATTTTGGTAAAGTAACAATGAATTCTATAGCGCGATTCAAATGAAGAAAAGCACCACCATCAGTTACAGTGAAAAATCCTGTAATGCCAGTTTTTCCGATTGATACTTTGCCACTTAGACGTGCAAATTGTAATTTAATTTTTTGTTGGTCAACAATTGCTGTCGCTTTAATTTTTGTTGTATTTTGTCGAAAGTAAATTAAATAGTTTTCAGGAATTTCCGTTTTAACTTCAATATCATTTGTATCGAACATTTCAACTAATAATTCACCACTCGTCACGCGATTCCCTTTTGCAACTGAGACGTCGGTAATACGCCCTGCAAAGGGTGCGACTATATTTGTTCTTGATAAATCTAATTTTGCTTGACTAATTTCTGCTTTTATATTTTCTAATTGTGCTTCTAATTGAGTTTCACGATGTTGATATATCGTTAAATTAAGCTCCCGTTGATTAAGTTGAAGAGACATTTGATGGAGATCGGCCATTGCCTCATCCAATCTTGATTTGGCCGCTAACTGTCTATCCGCTAAATGTTTTTCACGTGCTAATGCATCCTGTTTAAGCGAATATAATTGTTTTTCAATTTCTAGAGATTTTTGATCAGAAATATATTTTTTTTTCTCAGTGATGAGTAATGAATTAACTTCTTTTTCTCTTGCGATATGTTTAGCGAGATCTAATTTTTTATCTTCATCATCTAACTTTACTAATAACTGGCCTACTTTAACTTTATCTCCATCTCTTACATAAACATGTTCTACTGTACCTGTTACTTCTGCTTCAATTTTAGTGGCACGAGGAGATTCTACTTTTCCGAATAATTTTATCCGTGGTGCAATAGAACGTATTATCACTTTTTCAGTATGAACTGGCCAAGCCTTGGTAACATTTGTTTGAATTTCAGTTGTTTTTTTTGTGCTGACAAGAATAAAGACCAGTAATAATGCCATTATGATAATGACAACAGGCCCTGTTACTCGCTTTGACAGCAATATCATATTGATTCCATTTGATAATAAAGCAGATAACTATTGTATCGAGATATGGATTAGAGAACCAAATTAAATTTTCATTCGTCTTCATCGAGTTTATCTTCATCCATTTTTTTTACCGTTGGTGGCAATTCCATTCCACTATCTATATGCTTTTGGATAATTTTACGATTGAATTTCTTTAAGTCATTTAATTCTTGCTTAAAGGCAGTAAGCTGATCTTCAACCGAAGTAATAAAAGTTTGAAATTTTGCAGTCAAGTCATCAACCTTATTATCAAAGGCTTCCATCGTATCAGTTTTGCCTACAGATTTTTTTACTACTTCATCACTGACTTGATCAGGATTTATCATCCCTTTCATCTTATCGACCATGTCTGAAACATTTGCTTTTTGTTTCAGTTCTTCTAGTTTTTTCTTTAATGACATTGAGCAAGCTCCGCGATATACTCTATCCCTAATTTTAGCACATTTCTTTGTGAAAAATGAGAATTTAGAATTTGCAAAAAAATTTATCTTTATCAATTATTTTACTTATATTGTTAGGTATTATTTGGGGTTCAGGCTATTCAATTGCGCGATATGCAACGACTCATGGTGTTTCTCCCCTAGGTTATGCTTTTTGGCAAACTTTGGGACCCGCTATCATCACAATGATCATTGCAAAGTCTCGAGGAATGTGGTTTAAATTCGAAGCTAAGCATTGGTTATTTTTTATTGTTTGTGGATTATTTGGCATTGCCATTCCTAATTCAAACATGTATTTTGCAGCATCACATTTACCGGCTAATTTACTTGCCCTAATCATTAATACTGTCCCAATAATTATTTATCCACTTGCTCTTATTACAAAACAAGAAAAATTTAATTTCATTCGAATTATAGGAATATTAATTGGTGTAATTGGATTACTTTTTATTATTTTGCCAAAAACGGCGCTACCGACATCAAATATGCTACCTCATGTTTTAATAGCGTTAATTTCTCCATTTAGTTTTGCCATTACTGCAGTTTATATCGCTCGATTTGGTTTTAAAGAGATTAATGCATTTGTGTTATCTTGTGGCATGCTAGTGACTGCAGCTATTATGTTATTCCCAATTGTTTATTTCACAAAAAGTGTTTATCGTTTATCACTTCCTTTTAATTTTAATGATTATCTAATTATGTTAGAGATTGTATTATCTAGTGTAGGCTATGTTATCTTTTTTAAATTAATAAAAATAGCTGGCCCTGTCTTCTATAGTTTAGTAAATGGTGTCGTCGCATTAACTGGATTATGTTGGGGATGGTTCATTTTTCGTGAAACACTTAACTATTGGGAAATCTTATCCGCGATATTCATTATTAGTTCAATAATAATTGTTTCTTTTTGTCAAAGTAAAACTAATCAGACATAGATGTCTTATTAATTAAATTAAAGTTATTTAATTTATCTCGTATTTATTTTTCACGAAAAAAGGATTGCGTACCTTTCGCGCTAATCGCATGTCCAATACGATTTAATGCATGAACATATGCTGCGGTTCGCATATCACATTGATGTTCTTCCATCACATCATAAACATGATGAAATTCTTTAGACATCATGGTGTGTAATTTTTCATGAACTTCATCAAGTTCCCAATAGTAACCAGCTTTATTTTGCACCCATTCAAAATAACTAACCGTCACACCACCTGCATTTGCTAAAATGTCAGGAATAACGACAATTCCTTTCTGATGTAACACTTCGTCAGCTTCTGGTGTGATAGGACCATTTGCGACTTCTATAATATACTTAGCTTTAATTTTATGGGCGTTGTTTTGTGTAATTTGGTTTTCCAATGCCGCAGGAATTAACACATCCACATCTAATTCTAACAATTGTTCATTACTGACTTGTTCAGAATGAACATCTTCGCAAACTGAACCATTACAATAAACCGCACGAATTTTTCTAGATTCATTTTTCATTTGCATAATACTCGGAACATCAAATCCTTCAGGACTATAAATTCCACCTTGTGAATCACTGATAGCAACAATTTTAAATCCTTCATCAGCACACATTTTTGCAACGACTTGTCCTGCATTACCAAAACCTTGAACAGCAACTGTCATATTGGCGGGTTTTAAATTTCTTTTTTTACATAAGTCTTGGATACAATAAAACGCACCTCGACCTGTTGCATCATCTCTACCTAAACTTCCACCTAGGGGAATGGGTTTTCCAGTTATAACTGCAGGTGTTCTTTGTCTAACTATTTTAGAATATTCATCCATCATCCAACCCATGATCATTTGATTGGTATAAACATCAGGTGCGGGAATATCGACGTCAGGCCCAATGAAGTCAACTATTTGAGCGATAAATCCACGAGATAACCTTTCAATTTCCATACGTGATAATTTTTTTGGATCGACAATTACACCACCTTTACCACCACCATATGGAATTCCCATAACAGCACATTTAAATGTCATCCAAAGTGATAAAGCTTTCACTTCATCCAGTGAAACATTAGGATGATAACGAATACCCCCTTTTGTCGGACCACGCGTATCATCATACCGAACTCGATATCCCGTAAAAACTTGCAACGATCCATCATCCATCCGAACAGGTATTGAAACTTCTATTGCAGCACGTGGATATTTCAATCGCTCTAAGGCTTCTTCGTCAATCTTCGCGTATTTAAAAGCATGATCTAATCTAGAAATAGCATCTTGAAAAATATTATCACTCATGTGTTTTCATCCCTGCAAAGTAAATCGTTATTACCTCATGATAAGTTAACGTTCCCTAAATCAGGCGTTCCCAAAACGAATAATATAAAAAATATCCGTTTTATATAAAGCCCAAAATTCTTTTTATCATGGATTAAAATTAATTATACCATTAACAAAAATAATTAGGATAAAAAAAAAGCCCTTAGCTTAACTAAGGGCTTTTTTCGTTAAACGATCAAGCGCGATAACTTAAGAAGTTAAGTTGCTTAAAGAATCGCCTAAACCACCTAAATCACCAAGAGTCCATACTAAATCAACCATTGCTTGGTTAGAGTATGTTCTGCTTGTTAAAGTGCCTGCAGCACCAAATGTATCTACGAAAGGTAGAGTGTGGTTTTTGTAACGTGTTTGTGTAAATTCAGCACGTAAACTTAATTGATTTGTTAAGTTTGTTTCGATACCGCCACCATAACGGAAGCCGCTATCCCATGAATTTACTGTACCAGTAGCAGTAGCGATAGCGCCTGTTGCACCGTTAGTTGCAGAAACAGTTAAAGTATCACGTACTTTTGCACGTTGGTAACCTAATACACCATAAACTTTAGTTTGATCAGATGTGAACCAACCTGGTCTGACGCTTACGCCCCAACCACCTCTAAGTTTGTGTTGATAACTTTCAGCAAGTGTAAAGTTAACACCACCAACAGCAGCAGTTGTAGCAGTATTACGAGTATGACGAGCACCGGATAATTCGCCGTTTACTTCTAGACCTAACCAGAAGCTATCGCTCAAGCATAAACCGTAACCTAAGAAAATAGTACCGTTTGCACCATCACCATTAAAATCTGCGCTTGCTGTTGTTGCTAAACCTGTAGTTGGGTTAGTACCCGCAAAGTTTGAATTGATACGGTTAGTCATGTAACCAACACCAAGACCAGCATATAAACCATTTGCTGAAGCCGCAGCAGAAAATGCAAAGCAGGCAGCAGCCCCAAATAAAGCTAATTTTTTGAACATGTTAAGTTCCCTTCCTCTTTTCTATATATTGAAGTTAAAAAACCCAGTTCTGCTACCCACAGAATCAGGGGGAGTTTTCCTCTCAAATCAACGAAATCTAAGAACATGCTGTTGCAAAACCCCATACGGAGTACCGCATCAGCCTCGACATTATGCCACACCTCTAATTAACTCTTCAAATTTTTTTCAAAAATCTATTTGAAAAATAAGAAAAAAAATACAAATGCAATACTGTTTAAGTCATAAATCAGCTTATCTTATATTTTTTTTTGACGAATTTTATTTAAGAAATAAAATTATTACCAAAACTATAAACAAATCCCAAGTTAAATTGATCCGTTGTTGGTATAAAATGGGGTACAAAAGATATGTCTGGGAAATTTTGCACGCCATATGAAGTATATTTGGCATGGAAGTATTCAAAACGCAAACCAAGATCATTAGTCAAATTATATTCTACCCCACCACCAAAAGTATAAGCGTTAGTATTGGCGCTATAAGAATTAAAAATTGTTGGAGCCCCATTACTAAATGAGATAGGTGAATCACCACCAAATCGACTACGCATATAACCAAAATCAGCATAAATTAATAAATTTGTTGTTAGATAATAGCCAGGTTTAAATGCGATACCATAACTATGTTTCAGCTTATGAGAAAATAAAATTGTGTGAGTAACATTATTATTATCCGTGATTAAAATTGCATTTTGGTTTCTCGAATTATTATTTGCAAAATATCGTAGCTCTACTGCTCCATAAACATTATTACCAAAACAATGACTATAGCCTAAAAAAACGCCCCCAATTAAGCCCTTACTTTTTGTACTGGTAGATTGATTTAATGTCACTCCATTAATGGGAATATAATCACTTTTTATTTGAACCGTATTATAACCAGCTTGTAATCCAGCATAAAATCTATCAGCATAAATTGTTGATGATGCTAAACATAAACCCAATATCAATAATTTTTTCATGAATGATTCCTTCGTTTCTCTTAATTAAATCCAGTTAATGCGTAAAACTGCCCAGCATTATAGAGGGGGTGTATAATTAATATAGCCAAAAATTGGATCACAATTGCTAAAATCAAAACTGAAAAATCAAATCCTCCGATAGGTGGAATATATTTTCTAATGGGTCTCATAAGTGGATCACCTATCTTATGAATTAAAGAAGTAAGATAATCATGACGGTGAGGCGCCACCCAACTTAAGATAACAATGATCAATAAAATGAAAAAATAAAATTGAAAAATAAATCGTAACAAATCACCACACATCCAAATTAATAAGCCCAACATGTTAGGTAAAGAAAAGGTATAAAGAAAAGCTATAACTATTAGTTTAATTAAATCTAAAACAATGATTAAAATAACAGCAGCAAAATCAATTCCCATAATACCAGGAATCACTCGACGCAATGGTTTTAAACAGGGGTTTGATACCTTAATAATGAATTGGGATATTGGATTATAAAAATCAGCACGTACAATTTGAAATATCAATCTTAAAAAAATAACTAATATATAAATTGAAAATATTATATCAATTAAAAAACCAAATGCATTTTGCCAAGCCAATCTATTTCTCCTAAATAATTTCTGCTAATTCTTGTGAACGTTTTGTCGCAGCTTCTAATGCCTTTTTAAATATTTGTCGAATATCATGATCTTCTAGAACTTTTAACGCCTTTTCAGTTGTACCCCCGGGCGATGTTACATTCTCACGCAATCTTTTTAATTCAGTTTGACTTTCAAGCGCCATGCGTGCGGCACCAAAGCAAGTTTGCAAAGTTAATATTTTTGCCTGTGCTTCTGGTAAACCTAATTCCATGGCAGCATCTTGCAGCGATTCCATCATTAAAAAATAATATGCCGGTCCACTACCAGATAATGCGGTAACAACATCTAATAAATTCTCATCTTGCAACCAAATCGTTATGCCAACTGCTCGTAAAATTGATTCAGCTAATTCTTTTTGCCTGGCAGTAACGTGTTGATTTGCAATTAAAGCAGCTGCGCCAGCACCAACTAATGCAGGCGTGTTTGGCATAGTTCTAACAACTGCGATTTGATGCCCTATCCATTGTTCTATCCGATCAATTCGAATTCCTGCCGCGATGGATAATACTAAGGGTTGAAGTTCTCTGATCTCTTGCGATAATTCCTGAACGACTTCCGCCATCACTTGAGGTTTAAGTGATAAAACGAGAACTTCCGCGTGCTTTACCGCTTCATGATTATTACTCGTTATATTAATTTGAAATTGCTGTTTTAAATTTGTTAATATTTCATTTTCTTTATTCGTGGCCCAAATATTTTTGGGATTAAAACCATTGGCTATTAAACCACCAATTAAGCTACCGCCCATATTTCCTGCGCCAATAAAAGTGATCACTTCATTCGTCATTTTATTAAATTGTCCTTTGACCAAATATACCTGTACCTATTCTTACCATGGTTGAACCTTCTGCAATCGCTAATTCCCAATCATTTGTCATCCCCATTGACAAAATATCTAATGAAAAACCTTGTTGGTTTAACTCATCAAATATATTTTTCATTTTTTGAAATTTTTCACGTTGAATATCAATATTATCAGATTGCTTAGGGATAACCATTATGCCACGTAAACGTAAATGAGTGAGCATTTTTATTTCTTTTGCCAAATTAAAAACATCTTTTGGTTCAACCCCACCTTTATTTTCATCTTCATCAATATTTATTTGTAAACAAATATTCAATGGTGATAAATGTTTTGGTCTTTGTTCATGTAAACGCATAGCATGTTTTTTTTTTGTTAATGATTGTACCCAACTAAAATTTTCCGCCAACATTCTTGTCTTTTTTGATTGTACACGCCCTATATAATGCCATTCGATATCCATGCCCCGCATGGCAGATATTTTCAACATCGCTTCTCGTAAATAATTTTCTCCAAAGTTTCGCAAACCCACATCATAGGCTGATTGCATATCAACCAATTGTTGACCTTTACTGACTGGCAATAATTTAACTTTATTAAAATCAATATGATATTTTTTTTCGGCAGTTTGTATTTGCTGTACTATACTTTCAATATTGGTGCGGATTCTGTCCATATCTATTATTCAACTCCAAGGCTTAGGGAGAAATAAATGAATATTAACGACTTACTCGTCTTTAGTGTAGAAAATAATGCTTCGGACTTACATCTTTCTGCCGGTTTACCACCTATGTTTCGAATTGATGGAGAACTTAGGAGAATCGATGTGCCCGAACTGTCTCATGAAGATGTTTTGGATTTAATCCACCAATTGATGAGTGATAAACAACGTAAAGAGTTTGAAGAACATTTAGAAACTGACTTTTCTTTTGCCGTAAAAGGACTCGCTCGATTTCGTGTTAATGCGTTTAACCAAGATCGAGGTTGTGCGGCTGTATTGCGGACTATTCCTTCGGAAATTATTTCACTTGAAAAATTAGGTGCTCCTGAATGTTTTAAAACCCTATCAATGATGCCTCGTGGTTTGGTCGTTGTAACAGGTCCTACCGGTTCGGGAAAATCTACCACACTTGCGGGTATGGTTAACTATGTTAATGAATCTAAACACGATCATATTTTAACGATTGAGGATCCCATCGAATTTGTTCATCAAAGTAAAAAATCTTTGCTTAACCAACGTGAAGTCCACCGTGATACGATTAGCTTTGCGGCCGCACTGCGCTCGGCTCTTCGTGAAGATCCAGACACCATTCTCGTTGGGGAAATGAGGGATATTGAAACAATTAGATTAGCACTCACTGCAGCAGAAACAGGTCACTTAGTTTTTGGTACGCTACATACGACCTCGGCGGCAAAAACAATTAACCGGATCATCGACGTGTTTCCAGCAGCAGAAAAAGCGATGGTGCGCTCAATGTTATCTGAATCATTGCAAGGTGTAATTGCTCAAACACTTTTGAAGAAAGTTGGTGGCGGACGAGTAGCTGCTCATGAAATTATGGTTTGTACGCCTGCAATTCGAAATCTCATCCGTGAAGATAAAGTTGCGCAAATGTATTCTGCGATTCAAACTGGTGCAGCGCTTGGAATGCAAACTTTAGATCAATGCTTGTCTAACTTGGTAGCTAAAAAACTCATATCACGTGAGGATGCCCAAGAAAAAGCAGTGAATAAAGAGCAATTTAATTAATCATCATTCTAAACTAACAGGACCTGCTTCCTGAATTATGTTTGCGACATCAAATTTTGCAAAATTTTCTCTAAATTTTTGAATTAATGTGTTCAAATTTTCCTGATAGAGTGATTTATCTCGCCAATTATTAATAGGATTTAGTAAATTAGTTTCAACATCACTGACAGAAACTGGAATTTGAAAATTAAAGCCGGGATAATTTTCAAAACTCGTTTTACCAAGTTTATTATTAATAATTGCACTTACGATAGCACGAGTAGTAGGAATGGCGAAACGTTTACCACCTTGGCCATAACCACCACCGGTCCAACCAGTGTTGACTAAATAGACTTGCGCTCCAGTTTGTTCGATACGTTTAATAAGTAAATCTGCATAAATACTTGCAGGGCGTGGAAAAAATGGCGCACCAAAACAAGTACTGAATGTTGGTTTCACACCTGCACTATGTCCCATTTCCGTACTTCCAACTAGAGCAGTATAACCACTTAAAAAATAATACGCTGCTTGGGGTTTACTTAGTCTTGCTATTGGAGGTAATACACCATAAAGGTCACAACATAAAAATATTATAGCAGTAGGTTGCCCACCTTTATTAGCAATAACTCGGTTAGGAATAAATTCACGAGGATAAGCCGCGCGTGAATTTTGCGTGAATCTATCATCCGAAAAATCCGGTTCTTTTGTGACTTCGTTTAGCACAACATTTTCCATGATTGTACCATGTTTAAGTGCCTGCCAAATTAATGGTTCACTTTCAGCAGAAAGATTAATACACTTCGCATAGCAACCACCTTCAAAATTAAATACACCCTCAGCATTCCAGCCATGTTCATCATCACCAATTAATGAACGTTCAGGATCCGCTGATAAAGTTGTTTTCCCAGTACCTGACAAACCAAAAAATAAAGCAACATCCCCTGTTTTACCTTGGTTGGCAGCGCAATGCATGGGTAACACATCATATCGAGGCATAATAAAATTCATGACGGAAAACATCGATTTTTTCATTTCACCTGCGTATTTCATGCCGGCTAATAGTACTTTTCTCTCGTTAAAATTAATGATTACTGCCCCATCACCATTCGTGCCATCACGACTAGGAATTACTTCAAAGTTAGGTGCACTTAAAATAGTCCAAACTGGTTTGCCATTGGCATAATCACCCTCTGGTGTAATAAATAAATTTTTAGCAAATAAGTTATGCCATGCTGTTTCTGTAATGACTTTTACTGGAAGATAATGTGTAGCATCTGCGCCTACCCGTAAGTGAGAAATGTAGCATGTTTTATTTTCAAGATATTTTTCAACACGTTGCCATAAAGCAGTAAATTGTTCAGCTGCAAAAGGTTGGTTGACCTCCCCCCATTGGACATCATCAGCAGTTAAGTTATCAGTTACAATATATCTATCTTTAGGCGAACGTCCGGTGCGTTTGCCAGTATAAGCTGTGATCGTATTATTTGCAGCAATCACCACTTCACCATTGTTAATTGCTTTTTTAATTAATTCATCTCTGGACAAGTCTATATGAGCGTTCATTTCAATTGCACTCTCTTCTACAATCATATTGAATTATCTCCTAAAAAATTCTTCTAGCTACAATAGGTGCGTATTCTACCTGAATAAATAAAAATCTATAGTGATAATCGAATATCTTTGCAAATTAGGCTATCATTCATACTTATTTAATTGAAAATTGTTTTGATTTATTACATGGATATCAACTTAACAAACCAATTCCTTATTGCGATGCCGAATTTATTAGATCCAAATTTTAATCGTTCAGTGACCTATATCTGTGATCATAATGAAGAAGGTGCAATGGGTATTACTATCAATCGCCCCTTAAACATTAATTTAGGGGAAATCTTACAACAAATGAATATCGAAAGCACTGATCCTTTAATTGAGCAATTGCCGATTTATGCTGGAGGACCAGTAAATGTCGATCAGGGCTTTATTATTCATGAACCCAGCCAAAAATGGCAAGCGACATTAGTCACTTCAGATTCGATTGCAATCACTATGTCACAAGATATATTGCATGACTTGGCTCGTGGTGCTGGTCCAGCAAAAAATTTAATATCTCTTGGCTATGCAGGATGGGACGCGGGGCAACTTGAAAATGAGATAAAAGAAAATTGCTGGATAACGGTACCAGCCGACCCTAAAATCATTTTTGATTATCCAGCTGAACAGCGTTGGAGTGCTGCATGTCAAAAACTTGGATTTGATATTAACGCACTTTCGAATGATATCGGTCATGGATAAATCAATTCAAATTTGGATGGGATTAGATTTTGGCACCAAACGCATTGGTGTTGCTATCGGCCAAACTATTACTCGAACTGCTAATCCAATTACAACATTAATAAATAATTCTCAAGGTGAACCTGATTGGCCAGGATTAAAAAAGATTGTGCAAGAATGGAAAGTACAAGGCATTGTTCTCGGGATCCCTTATGAAAGAGACGGTAGCGTTGGAGAAATAGCAAAGCTTGCATTAATTTTTTTTTTGCAACTACAAACAAACTTTCCTCATCTCTCGATACATCAAATGGATGAGCGATATACTTCCTATGCAGCACGTAGCGAATTAAAATTTGATAAAAAAAATAAACGAGTAAAATCTGAAATAGATAAATTATCTGCAAAATTTATTTTAGAGTCCTGGCTCACTCAAGGGAAAGTAACTGACTAAAACAATGTATTATATTAAAAAAATATCACCTAAGAGATTTATCCTAAATATACACAACCTCACTGAACTTCTTTCAAACTCAATATTAAATTATAAAAAAACTTTCCCTAAATAAAATTTGGGGAAAGTTTTTTTATATCAAGCTCAGAAATCAACATAAACTTCGAGATAAAAGGTAAAAATATTCTAAAAAGTGTAAAGTAAATATTATTTTTTTTTGCAGCACTAAAAAAAATTTTCCGCCGTTCTTACCCTATCAAATCGTTAAGTAACATACTTCCTTTGAAGCTCGATGTATTGTAAAATCTGAGTTAGAGAACATGGAATAGATAAATTATCTGAAAATATTATTTTATAATCCTGATTAACTGAAGGAATAGTAAATGACTAAAGCAATGCATTACACTGAAAAAAATCTACTAAAACATCTTTTATCATTAGAACATTTAACAAAACAAACTATACTAAATATACTTGATACTGCGGAAACATTTTTTGATCAAACTCAACATGAAATTATAAAAAAAAATCTATTCCCAAATAAAATTATGACTAATCTTTTTTTTGAATCAAGCACTAGAACACGTGCAACTTTCGAGATTGCTGCAAAAAATTTAGGCGTTACAGTTTTAAATTTAGATATCGCTCACTCAAGTACAAACAAAGGAGAAAGTCTACTTGATACGATAGATACAATGGCTGCGATGGAAACCGATATATTTGTTATTAGACATCCAAGTGTTGGTGCCGCTGACTTTATAGTAAAAAATAATCATTTTGATTGCTCGATTATTAATGCAGGTGATGGTGCTCATGCTCATCCAACACAAGGATTATTAGATTTATTTACCATTAGGAAAGAGAAAGGTGGATTTAACAATCTTTGTGTTACAGTAATAGGTGATATCAAACATTCAAGAGTAGCTCGCTCCTTAATAAATGGTTTACAAATATTAGGTGTTGGTGAAATTCGAGTAGTTGGACCTCCAACATTAATTCCAACTTCATTATGTAATATGGGTGTTCATATTTATCAATCAATGAAAGATGCCATTCGCGATTCTGATGTCATTATGGCATTACGTTTACAAAAAGAACGGATGAACGATGCCTTGATTGCAAGTGAATCTGAATTTCATAAACACTATGGATTGCATGATGAAAATTTATCTTACTGTAAACAAGATGTTTTAATCATGCATCCTGGACCAATGAATCGCGGAGTAGAAATAGCATCAAATATTGCAGATAGTAAAAATTCCGTCATATTAAAACAAGTTAGAAATGGTATTGCCATTCGCATGGCAATCATATCCATTTTGTTAAAAAAGGATTCCTAATGAAAAATATTAAAATTTCAAATGGCACATTAGTCGATCCTTCAAATAAAATACATCGACGTGGTGATTTATATATTGCTGAAGGTAAAATTATTAACTCAACTAAGAAGCCCAGTGACTTCACCATTCATCAAGATATCGACGCTACAAATATGATAGTCTGTCCTGGATTAATTGACAGCCATTGTTACCTTAAAAAATTAACACCGAGCACAATTCGAATGCTATCTAAAGCTGCTTTTGCTGGAGGTGTTACATCAATAGCTTGTTCAGTCAATAATGATTCTACTTTTGATAATGTTGAAGAAATTACCTATTTAGAATCATTAACAAATCAACATACTTTAAATATAGCACCAATAACAAGCGCTACAGTTAAAGGCCAAGGCAAACACTTAACTGAGTTCCTCAATTTTAAATCGTTAGGTTGTGAATTTGTTGGTAACTATTCTTCAAATTTTATAGATAATAAAATATTAAATAGCATTTACCAATATGCAAAAATGGCCGAACTAACAATGTTTATATTGCCTCTTGATTTCGATTTAGCAAAAAAATCTTATTTGCATGAAGGCAATGTCTCGACTCGACTTGGGTTAGAAGGTATTCCAAAACTTGCAGAAACATTAGAAATTCAACGTCATTTAAGTTTCATTAAAGAATATGATGTTAGAGCTCACTTTAGTCAAATTACAACATCTGAAGGTGTATTATTGTTACAACAAGCAAAACAACAAGGAATTAATATTTCAGCAGATATTTCTATACAGCATCTTCATTTAACAGATATAGATTGCGCCGATCTCAACCCACACTGTTATTTAATTCCACCATTAAGAGAATATTCCGATCTACAAGTTCTGCGCCAACTTTTACAAACAGAAAGTTCATTTTTTATTTGTGGCGGTCATCACGATGTTTCACTTAGTGATAAAATGGCCCCTTTCAGTGATACTTCACCAGGGTGTAATAGTTTTCAATTATTACTACCTATGTCACTTCGTTTAATTAAAGAACTCGATCTTACTCTCGATCAAATAATATCCCTAATCACAGATAAACCCGCTAAAAACTTAAATCAAAAAATTGGTCAATTCACAGTAGGCTATCCTGCAGATGTTTGTATTTTTGATTTAAACGAGTCATGGATTGTTAACCAAGATTCACTTAACGAGGGAAATTTAAGTACACCATTTTTAAATTGGGAATGTATTGGACGTGTGCATTACACATTGAAAAATGGCAACATTGTTTATCAAAAGCAATAGACGCTGAAAATAAAATATTGAGCTAACTACAAAAAATAAGTACCATGGGGAATATTTTAAGTTGTACTTAAATATAGCAACTGAAATAGAATTTGTAATTGGGGTTTTTTATTTGCAGTGATTTTGTGAGAGGGGGATTCACTAATGTTTAATAAAAGCAACTTGCTTAAAATTATTTTAATTTCATCCGCATTTTTTTTAATTAATATTGCTTCAGCTCAAACTTGGTATATTGGTGGTGGTATTGGACGTAGTCATGCATCAGTCTCTCCTCTTAATTTTCCAGGGAACCCAAGTGTTCATAAATGGGCAACAGGCGGTAAAGGTTTTATTGGTTATCAATTTAATGATAATTTAGGTCTTGAATTTTCTTATATTAAGTTTGGTGATGTAGATATAACAGGATTAGGTGAAATTGGGCAAACAACTTTGACCTTTGAAGGTGTTGGTATTATCCCTATCGATAAATTAATCAGTATTGGTGCAACTGCTGGTTTGTATCATATCCAATATCGTGCTGATCAAACTCTCACATATATTGATAACATTGATCGTAGTCCCGTTAGTGGATATGGATTTGCATATGGCGCATTTATTCAATATCTAGTTGAAGAAAATGCTTATGCCAGAGCTTCATTTGATCAAATTATTAATCGAGGTAATGCACCTCATATGAGACTCAATCATTACTTATTCTCTATTAACCTCGTATTAAATCTTGGAGACACTTACGATTAGGCCGTCAACCCGATTAGTATTTTTTATTAGTTTTATTTGCTGCTGCGGCTTATTAATAGTCGCAGCTTACATGCAATTTGCTATGAATCTTGATCCCTGCCCACTTTGTATCATGCAACGACTTGTTTTTTTATTACTCGCAATTATATTTTTAATTGCTACACTACACCGCGCGAAACAAACGGGACGTCGGATTTATTGTCTGTTGATATTTATAGTTTCTGCATTTGGTATTTTTTTTGCTGGGCGACATTTGTATATTCAAAGTTTGCCACCCGGAACCATCGCATCATGCGGACCAAGTTTAGGTTTCATGCTAAAAAATTTTCCAATAAGCGATACAATTAAATTACTTTTTACAGGATCTGGTGAATGCTCAAGAATCCAATGGTCTTTTCTAGGGATAAACATTCCTGGCTGGGGTCTTATTTGGTCAGTCATATTCTTATTAATCAGTATTTGGCAATTTTTTAGAAAACAAATCATTTCAGTATAAATAAAAAAGGGTGGCACTTGTCGTACCACCCTTTACTGGCTTGCCCCGGGCATCCTTGCCCAAATCACGTCCATGTATACCATCCTTGTTGGCCTTTTCTCCGGGCCCCATCCATCCCTGAATGGTGTTTACACTTTAGCAAATGGCTGAGTTTGTGCAACACACTACCTTTTCAACTAAGATCAATGGCAAATATCCTACAAACCAGAACTGTTCTTTTATGATTTAAAACAATAAGTTAACGAATAATGTTTAATAATTAATCAATATTTTGACTACAGCCTTTTGAGCAATCTCGCACATAACCCTGGTCGAATAATGACATTAACTCAATCAGATCAATTTAATAAAATTCAAAGAATACATATATTGTGTATTATATGATACAATTAATTTTCAAGCGATTACATTTAATTCTAGATTAATAGCCCTAAGGCTTATGCAAAAAAAAAACTCAATGACATATTGGTACGGAAAAATTTTGTGTGCCTTCTTTGGTGCACTAATTGCAGGCCCCCTTGGCGCAGTCATAGGAATCATCATTGGTCACAGTTTTGATATGGGACTTCATTCTTTTTATAAATCCAATATCTCAAATGAAGAACTCAATATTATTCAACAATCCTATTTCAATACTACATTCTTAGTTATGGGTTTTATTGCGAAATCTGATGGGCATGTTAGTAAAAATGAAATCCATGTTGCTCGTAGAATTATGAAAAACATGCAGCTGGATGAATCAATGACACGAGAAGCTATTGGTTTATTTTATCAGGGTAAAAATGCAAAATTTAATTTGTCTCAAAGTATTCAGGAGTTAAAAGATCATTGTCAAAAACATATTGCGCTATTACGTATGTTTATTGATTTACAAATCCAGGCGGCAACTGCAGATGGTGAGATGAGTGAAAATGCTCGAACAATACTAAATAAAATATGCCGTCAATTAGGATTTGATATTAATGAGTTTCACTCATATAGAAATCAATATTCCCATCATCATCGTAAATACAACCATAGAGAAAAACAAAATCGTTATTCCTATTCCAATAATCATAATTCTGATCAACTACAACAGGCTTATGAAACTTTAAATGTGACACGATTGACACCTTTCGCTGAAATCAAAAAAAATTATCGAAAGTTAATGAGTCAACATCATCCAGATAAATTAATCGCCAAAGGTTTACCTGAGGAAATGTTGAAGATAGCTACAGAAAAAGCTCAAACAATACAAGCTGCATATAATTTAATCGAAAAAAACCATAAAAAATAAAATGCGACATTATCAGGACTTACGCAAAACGAAGATTTTGTATGTGGTCGAGGCATAATCTGCAGTTAAAAGCGCAGTGTACGAATGGTGCATGAGTATTTGAACGAAGATTATAACGAAGACCACGGACAAAAGCTGAAGTTTTGCGTAAGTCCTGATTATTTTGAAATGCTGCTTAGACCCTGACCCTAGAAAACACCCTTGCAAACTTTACTTATTTGCAAGGGTGTAAACAATTTTATGTAATCAGTTAGCACCTACAATTTGATATGAAGCCGTAGCTTGACCTGAAGTTAAACCTGTTAACGATAATGTGCAAGTTGCTACAGCACCATCAGCAACTGCGGCGGCAGTAATGATTGAGTACGTTCCACCCGTTGGAGCAATTGGAAATGCCCCACCGTTTAACATCGATTCGGATTGATTACAGTTAGTCAAAGTCGAACCTGAACCACCATTTGTCGCGGTCCTAGCTGCAAAATTTATCGCTGAACCACTTGAAATAGCAGCAGCTACACCTCGGACATTAGCTGCCGCAGCTTCATCTCGTAAATCGGTATAAAAAGGAAGTGCAACTGTCACTAATATACCTAGGATCACAATAACAACGATTAGTTCTATCAACGTAAATCCTGATTGTATTACTGAATTCATGGTTTTCTCCTCAGCCCTCTCTCATTATTTGGAATCAAATAATCTGTATAACGATTATTCTTCGAGTTTAAGCCAATAATATGTTTCTACTGGTTCGAGCAAAATTCCCCCTGCACGATGTTCAGTAGCAGAAATCTCTGGCTCCTTAATTTTAGTATAGACTAATTTTACTCGAAATCGAGCCCGCTTCGGCTCTGCCAAGGTTGTGACAAAATACTTCGGATATTTTATTATATATACAAGCATACATCCATTCTTATCAAAATACCAGGAGCCTCTTGGAATTTTCTCAAGATCAGGATTTTTAAGTTCACCAAGATAATTTGAGGGAACTTGCAATAATAAATCGATGGGATTAAAACAATGAAAATAATTTATATTATCTTTATTTTTTGTTAAGCGTTGTAATAACTGTAAATTTAATGCAGTTTGTAATTTCATCACAGTATCTTCTAAGCTAACTCTTTCTGCATCAATTCTAAAATCTAATAAAATATTTAATGCAACTGCCATAAGAAGACCAATGATCACTAAACTAATTATAATTTCAAATAAAGCTACCGCACCTTTATTTAGTTTTTCAAAGTTCACCATGTTATAAAAATTTTTCACGGAGATAACCTACCTCATCATCCCTCGCATCATTTGCCACATTGGTAAAAAAATCCCTAATGCTAAAACTAAAACAAGCCCACCAATTATCACCATCAAAACTGGCTCTATTGCTTGACTTAAACGTTGGATTTCAAAATCTGCTTCTCGTTCATAATAATCGGCAACAAATTCCAACATTTCATCAATATTACCGCCTTCTTCACCAACAAGAAGCATCTGCAAAACTAATGGGGAAAACATATTTGTGGCTTTTGCAGAATTAATAATACTTTCTCCTCGAGTAATAAGATAACGCATTTCCATTACTTTCGCGCTCATATATTTATTATTTAAACTCGTCGCAACTAACTCAATACCCCGAGATAAAACAACATCTGTTCTTAAAATCAAAGCAAATGCTCTTGCGAATCTAGCATAAATTACTTTCTGCAAAATTTTTCCAATAAATGGTATTTTTATTTGAAAACGATTCCACAGATATAACCCTTTCTTAGTATGGATTAGAATTCTGAATAAAATAAATAAAATTATGATGCAAAGTAAGATATGCTTCCAATAAGCGAGTGTAAAGTCAGATGTTCCAATTAATACTCGCGTCAACAATGGTAGTTCCATTTTCATACTTTTAAATAAGCCTGAAAATACAGGAATAACCATCATATTTAAAACAACTAACGCAATGACAATTGCTGAAATTACAATAATCGGATAACGTAATGCTGCTTTAACACGTTTTACTGTCGAATCTTCCAAATCCAAATAATTAGCAAGTTGTAAAAAAGATTCATCCAATTTACCCGTGTTCTCACCCACCTCAACAATATTAACAACTAAATTTGGGAAAACATGTTTGTGCTTTTGTAATGATTTTGCAAGCTCAAGCCCTGACTCAATATCAACTAAAACTTGTTCTAGTGCAACTTTTAACATGTTGCTACGAGCACTTTCAGCTAACCGTGCGATTGATAATGTTATAGGCACACCCGCTTTATACAGAGAACTCATTTGTCTACAAAAATTTAAAAGCTCTGTTCGTTTTAATTTTTTTCTAAATAGCTCACGGCCAAATACTCTATACCAATCGATATCAAATTTAATCTCTTTAATATCAACTGGGGTGATCCCTGTTTCAAGTAACTTAGAGGCAACTACATTATAATTATCAGCCTCAACTTTACCCTTTATTAGTTGTCCTTTATCATTTCGTCCTTGATATGAATAATTTGGCATCGTTATTCATCCTGTAAATTAGTACTTGCCACAATATCAGGAGCATCTTCTAACTCTTCTGCGATGCGGATGACTTCTTCTAAAGTAGTCATACCAGTTAGGGCAAGATCGAGTGCCATTAAACCTAGCGGTATTGCATTAGGATGCTTTTCTACGGCTCGATAAAATTGATTGGTATTATTATCTCGTAACGCATCCATCATCGGCGCATTTAATTCCAATAATTCATAAACACCAACACGCCCTGCGTAACCAGAATTATTACATTGGGTGCAACCAGCGCCTTCATAAAAAGTACGTTCTAACATAGCATTGCCTGCAACGACTTTAACCCAGTTAGTTTCTCTAGGAGATATTTCACGTTGTTGACGACAACTTTCACAAATTCGTCGTACTAACCGTTGGGCGAGCACTGCTCTTAACGCCACCGCAACGAGATAACCTTCTACGCCCATATCGACTAAACGCATTGCACTTGATCTAGCATCATTGGTGTGTAAAGTTGCTAAAACTAAATGCCCCGTCATCGCAGCTCTTAATGCAATGCTTGCTGTTTCACTATCTCGAATTTCACCGACTAACACAATATCCGGATCTTGTCTTAATGCTGCTCGTAACACTCGGGAAAAGGTTAAATCGATTTTGCGATTTACTTGGACCTGATTAATTCTTGGAATTTGATATTCTACAGGATCCTCTACCGTAATGATTTTTGTTTCAGGTCGATTCAATTCTTGAAGTGCGCTATATAACGTCGTAGTTTTACCACTGCCTGTAGGTCCCGTGACTAAAACCATGCCATGAGTTCGGTTAATTAATTTTCTAAATCTTTCGCTAATCCATGTGGGCATACCAAGTTCACGTAAAGATAAATGTGCCATATCTTGATTTAATAAACGCATTACAACAGACTCACCATTTTGTACTGGTAATGTTGATAAACGGATATCAATCGTAGAATCATGCACTTTAATATTAAAACGTCCATCTTGTGGTAATCGTTTTTCTGCAATATCGAGTCCAGCCATTAACTTCAATCTTTGAGTTAACGCAGAAATAATATGTCGATTTTCAACAATTTGTTCCTGTAAAAATCCATCCACACGTGTTCTTATCCGTAATATTTTTTCATCCGGCTCTATATGAATATCGGAAGCATTCACTTGCACAGCATCTTCGAATAAGGATTGTAATAGCTTAACGACAGGCGCATCTTCATTTCGTTCAATATCCAATTGTGGTAAAAATACTTCCACTGATTTGGTGATTTCATCAGATAATTCTTTGGCATAATCAGTAATCTGATCAGTATGTCGATAAATATTATCAATCACTCGTGATAATGTTGCTTCTTCAACTAAAACTTGTTTTATTGGTCGTTGTAATATTCGAGAAACTTCACCAAAAGCAAAAATATCTTGAGGATCAACCATCCCCACTGTTAACTCAATTCCATTATCATCTAATACGATTGCGCGATAACGCCTTGCATATGATTCGGGTAATTTTTTAACTAAATCTGAATTAAATTTATGATGTGTCACATCAACAAAGGGAACACCTAACTGCTCAGATAAAACTTTAAGAAAAATTTCATAAGAAATATAACCTAAATCAACAAAAATAGATCCTAACCTTCCACCCCGTTCTTTTTGTATCGTCAATGCATTTTTCAATTGCTCTTCGGTTATTAAGCCTTTATTTACTAATAATTCACCGATGCGAGCTTTTGGTGGCATTGCTATCCCTCCAATACATCAATTTGTTGTGAAACATACTGCTGTAATTGTGGTGATAACCCACCTATATCCTGTGATTTTTGAAATGCTTTTAAAGCTAAACTTTCTTGCCCTGATTCTCTAAAGGCGATAGCTAAACCAAGCCACAATTTAGGATTATCTGGTTCTAACCGAATAATTTGTTCGTATAGTCGCGCAGCGCTAGCACTATGACCTAATCTTTGTTGAACATTTGCCATTAAAGCGAAATAATCTGGATCATCAGATAAATTTGGCACAGCGCTTTGTAATACATCAAGTGCTTGCTTAAGTTTATTTTGGCTAATTAAAACATGTCCTAATAATTCGGCATATTGGCTATATTCAGGCGCTTGTTGCAACCCAACTCGTAATAATTGTTCCGCCTTAGAAAGATTGCCTTGTTGAAAATATAAAGTCGCCAACATTTGTCTTGCTGGTTTATAAATAGGATTTTTTTCCAGAATCAAATTTAACTGTGTTATGGCTTGCACATTTTCACCATTATTTGCAAACTCCATCGCTGATTCCATATTAATCTTAGTTTGCTGTAAATTTGATAACGGTAAATTTGTTTTAACGAGTCCTTGCTGTTTTACAGAGGTAGACGCTTGTATTTCTGCAGTAGGTTTTATGAGTGCTGGTTTTTTATGCGGCATTTTAACATCTGTAATAAACTCCAATTGCAATGTTGTTTTGGGGTATTGTTGAATTGCTATATTATGTAATACTACGCCTGGCATTAAAACCACACTAAACTGTAAATGGTTTTTTGTATCTTCAGAAACATTTATTTTTGAAAATACATCATTATTTAATTCTGTAGTTTTAAAACTTTGAGGAAGCTTTGTATTGTTTAAATATAAATAAACCGTGTTTTTTACTTGCCAATGTTTAATGCCACCTTGGATGGGCTTATTGAAATTTAATGTCAAAAATGTTTGGCCATTTTGCTTATTTACGCTATACATTGTTAATAATGAAGGTGAAGCAATAGATTTATGAAAAACATCAGCTTTGTGGTGATAATTTGGTAAATATTCATGCTGGTCATGAAAATATTGATGTAATGGTTTGCTCATTCGTAATAATAATAAAGATAAAATAATAAATAAAATGATCACACTTACAATAGAAACATATATAATTTTTTTTCGCTTAGCTTGATTTTCTTCTTCAACACTTATAACACCAGCTAATACATTAACTTGTGAAGACGATTGTTTACCTCGCCTATCATCCAAATCTTTTAACATTTTATTAATTAAACTCATAAATCACCGTATTATTCCAGACAACGCTAAATATTTCGTTGCCACAGCACCCGTTGCAATTAATGCGCACCCCCAAATGAAAAGTTTACCTTTCGATGCTTTTTTTGAATCAAATAATTTAACATCTTCAGTGTCTTTAATAGCTAACTGCATTGCTTTATGATCTATTTTTCGTTGTCCACGACCATATGCCACCATCAATGCCTTATGACACAAAATATTAATCACACGTGGTAACCCACGGCTAGATTTAAAGAGTAGATTACAAGCTTTTTTAGTAAATAAAGTACCGTAAGTGTGGCCTGCTTTAGTTAATCGATGTTGAATATAATCCTCTAATTCCGTTCGTTTGATGGGCTGTAAATTATAAGAAAAACAAATCCGTTGCTTTAATTGTCTAAGTGAAGGTTTATTTAAGCGCTCGTCTAATTCGGGTTGGCCAAACAAAACAACTTGTAATAATTTAGTCGATTCTGTTTCTAGATTTGTTAGAAGTCGAACAGCTTCTAAACATTCATCCGATAAAGCTTGTGCTTCATCCAAAAGTAAAACAGCACGTTTACCTTGACGATTAAATTCTAATAACTGTTCATTAATCAAATCTAAAATATGGTTTTGATCATAGTAATTTTCAATATCAATGCCTAATTCATGCGCGAGTAATTTTCGTAATCCTTTTGGTGTTAAATCTGGATTAGGAATAAAAGCTGTGACGTATTGATCTTCATCTAGGGAATTTAACAATTTTCGGCAAAGTAAAGTTTTACCACTCCCCACTTCACCAACTATTTTAATAAAACCTTCTCCACTATTTAAACTAACGAGTAATACATTTAATGCAGCTTGATGACCTGGTAGATCACAATAAAAATCCGTATTCGGTGTCAACGTAAATGGCAGTGTCGTTAACTTAAAATGTTCTAGATACATATTTTCGCCCCAATTAATTTATTCAAATTATTTATAATTAAGATAACTTGAATGATATCGTTCCCAATAAGGCTTCTTCTCAGCCATGGTGCCAAACACCTCAGGATGACCACCAAAGTGAAATCCTCTTTGCAACTGATTATAACGTTCTCTTGTATTTGCCAATTGATTTGGCCAAACACCGTTATTAACTACCGTTGCTTTTAATAAAATAACTAATTCTGAACGATTAGACTCTTGTCCCACATCTCTAAATACCGTTCCAACAAAAGGTAGTTTACTAAACCAAGGCATAGAACCCACTTGCTCGGCAGTATCATCTTCCATCAATCCGCCGATAATTATGACTTGACCACTACGCGATCTCACTATTGTATCTGACTCACGTATTGAGCTAAATGCTAAAGGCAAATTCAACACTCTCACACCAAGATCAATACGTTTTTGTTGATCGATTACTTTACTGACACTTGGATGAATATGTAAAATCACATCACCATTACGATCGATTTGTGGTGTCACATCTAGTGCAATTCCTGAGAAGAATGGTGTTAATTGCACATCTTGAGAATTATCAGAATTAACCGAACCACCAACTGTTAATGTCGATAAACCCGTTACAAAATACTCATCTGATCCAACTTTAATAACTGCTTTCTGGTTGTTAACGGTTGAAATTCTCGGGCTTGATAGAATTTGCACATTACCTTCTGTTGACAGTAATTTAATGATTGAAAAAAAGTCGCCTGTTGAAATATGTAAATTAAAAATATTATTATTAAAGGCTGTATTTAAGTTTCCGATTAAATTATCAGCATCCCCTGATAAATTACCATCACGGTAAACATCGCCTTGTAATTTAAAACCAAGTAAATTCCAGTTAACACCTTGTTGAAATCCATTTTTTAATTTTACTTCGAGTATTTTAGCATCGAGAATAACTTGACGATTTAAATTATTTTGAATACTCCCTAGATAATAAGCAACTTGTTTCAGTTCATTCGGATAAGCGCGAACAACTACTAAACCAGCTTGAGGTTCAACAACAACCTTACGCCCACCTTCGTCACCAATAATTGTTTCTAAAGTGACTTTTAAAGTTTTCCAAAAATCATTATCAGATTTCGTTTCAATAGAACTCGTCGTCGTTGATTCAGAATTTTGATTATTACCGATAACAGTAGATCCGTTTGAAGTTGTTGCCGTGCTACCAGTACTTGTGGGTTGACCACCATGTACTTTAGTAATAGTTTTACCTTTTCGAATCACATCTAAATAATTTACTGTAAATATACGTGTTGCTAATTCGCGAGGAAAAACATTATACCCGTAGGCAGTACGTCGATATTGATAACCATAAATATCTCGAACAGCATCTAAGGCTTCTTTTACTGTAATATTCTTTAAATCAAGAGAGATATTACCTTTTACATCTGGACTGACAACAATATTTTGTGACGTATTTTTCACAAGTCCCATAAAAAATTGTTTCGCAGGAATATTATGAACCGAAATATTAAAATGGCGAGTCGTATTGATGGGCGAAGTCCCAAGATTCATATTTACTGCTGGAATGAGTGCTTGATTTATTGAGATTGGAATATTTCGTCCATAACCTTGTTTAGCAATTTGACTATCTGCGGCAACACCCTGATTAAGCGTATCATGTATCCTATCAATTGCCGTACCATTTTTTGGAGGCATTCGCACACAACCAGTAAAAAAGATTAAACAAAATACTACTAATAAAGAAAATCCATATTTTATATTCAAATTTACTGTCCCCCAACCATTTGCTTATTTGATACTGGCTGTTTTATATTTCCCTGAATCAATGGCAATACAATCTTACCCTCAACGCCCTCTAA
Source organism: uncultured Legionellales bacterium (assembly GCA_964352985.1). Classification (GTDB taxonomy): domain Bacteria; phylum Pseudomonadota; class Gammaproteobacteria; order JAHCLG01; family JAHCLG01; genus CAYGUK01. The sequence continues at coordinate 7,762 of CAYGUK010000009.1, read as the reverse complement.
TATCACTTCATGTTGATTAATTTTTATTACTTTATTACCAAGTACCATGTCACCCTCATGTACAAATCGATCATTAATGAGTGCATAGCGTTGATCTTTCGAAGTATAAATTAATTTTACTGTTAATAATCCCGATTCTTCCTCTGGCGCATCGCCCTGGTAATTCTGCGGTCGGGTTGGATCATGTAAAACAACAGAAGAGTTTGCCGACTTTTTAGAATTCTTGTTCACTTGATTTTCGGCAAATGAATTTAGAAAATAAAAAAAGCTGATTGAAATTAATAATGTTGGTAACAATTTATTTTGCATTAACCAATCCCTCTTCTTCGCTCACAGCATAAAGTCTCAACACGATATTGGCATTGGGATATTGACCAACTTTATAATCCAACTCATCCCAAAAAAAAGGTAACCCCAGGTTTTCTACATTTTTTAAATAAGACAATGTATTAAAATAGGTACCTTCGTAATGAAGTTCTATCCCTAACTTAAATAACTTTTGCCCTTTAGTTAGCGTACCTAGGGACACATGAGGTTCTTTGAGTAACACCGCCGGCAAACTTGAAAAACTAATGAATTTCATTCCTTCAGCTTTAGACAACATCACTTTAATAGAATTTGAAAATTCTTTTTGATTTATCACTTTATCTATTACAAACTCATATTTCTTATCTAAAATTAAAATGTCATTTTTCAGTTTTTGATGTTGATCAGATAATTCACTACTCGTATTCTCTTTAATCCGTTTTTCTGTATCAGCAAGTTGCGTTTGATAAACTTGAATTTCTCTTTGATGCATTGCAATTTGGGTTATCTCATTTTTAATTTTACGCGATAAAGACCAATTTAATCCGATAAACCAGATTGCATATATTAAAAAGGCACACGCGACAGCAATACTCCCTCTTTCTCGTAATGAGAGCTGATTAAAATGTAATTTTAAATACCGATAAATTTTAACCATCTGCAAATGCCTCATCAGTACTTAAAGTAAACTTAACTTGATTTTGATCATCTACCTCGCTTTGAATTTTAAACAACCTAAAACTTTTATCTTTTAAGACTGGTAATTTTAATAATTGATTTGCATATTGTTTAACTAAGGCTGAATTTTGTGCTAACCCCACTAATGAAATTTCGCTTCCACCCTTTTGCAAGATAATTCGTTTTAACCATACGCCATTTACGACTACTTCTGCTAATTGTGTTAAATATGAGGAGAATCCGGCAGTGTTAACTGAATCAATTCCGCCTAGTTTTTCTGCGGCCAGTAATTTAGATTTCATCATTTCATTTAATTGTTTAATTTCTTGTTGTAACTGTTCGGTATTTAAAATTTTGGCTAATTTAGCAGTTTCGATGAGGATATTATTCTTGAGAGTTTGAGATTGATTTTGTAATAAATTCACATTTTTATTTAGCGAATAATCATCCCAAACTTTAAACAGATAAATGATTAATAATAATATTATTAATCCACAAATAAGTTGTATAAAACGAACAAAATTAAATTTAACGCCACCTAAATTGGGCAACTCTAGTAATAAATTAATTTGTTGTTTCACTCATCACTCCCAACTAATCTTAACGCACCACCAATTGCAAGAAACGCATGTGTTCTCAATGCCGGTGTAAGATCACATTTTATATCAATAATTTCAGTTATATCGATATCTTTTATTTCTCCACTAAAATCCTGACTTAATTCTTCCTGTAAATTTTTTGTAGAATGAATGGAAGGTGTGAAATATAATGCTGTTGGTTCGGGAAAACCTAACTGTTTAATAAAATAATCATAAACACGTCGTAATTCAGTGGCAAGGACACTACTTATTCTTTTGGCATCTGATTCGAGTCGTTCAACTGGTATTTGCACTCGATGAACCATATACAAATCCTTGTTACTGCAAAGTAATACCGAACAACTCGAATTAGACACATGAAAAAGGGCAATTTCACTCGGTATATTTTTAAGTAATTTTACAACATTCATCAAAGCGAGTGAGCTAATATCAATAGCATTTAAATGCACGCCACAACTACTAAATAGATCGTTACCTTTTTGTAAATGAGATTTTTTAGTGACAACAACCGATAAAATTTTACGATGCCCGCCAGGCCCATGTGGTGGAATAGGAAAAACATCAATCGCAGCCTCATTAACGGGATAATCAATTAAATCTTTTACTTTCCAACGCGCGGCATTACTCAATTCATGTAAGGGAACATCAATTTTATCAATCTGCAATAATTTAAATTCAGGTGAAGTTAAAACCCATGAGACAGGTAACGTTTTTAAATCATAACCGAGTAAGGTATTTTGAATAATACTATCGCGATTTTCAGAATTATTTATTTCAGCAAAATCACAATAACATAAAATTGGTTTATCTTGATTAAATTCAATAACAGCTAGAGCACAACCTTCATCAGTAACAGTGAGTGCGGCATATTTTGAAGCGCCAATAATTTTCTTACTACGTTTAAATAAATCCACAGAGTGTTCCTACTCTCTTTGCATACGGTGATGCGATAACCGTTTTCCTCAGACGATCGTATGAGTATATCTAATCCTATGAATAAATGATAGATTTTGCGTACAAAATTCCTGAGAAATCATGGTTTTTTTAATCGTAATCAAAGCGAGGATGCTTTTTTTCTACTATTCTTAGTTTATATTGGGGGCTCTAGCGAAGAAGAGGTCATTTGTGCGTTCTATGATAACTGGATTATCAATGATTGAGTTAATGGCAATTATCATTATTGTTTTGGTGATAGGTAGTGTGCTTTATTTTTTATATCCAGGAAATCTCATTAATTTAAATGCAAGTACTGATGAGCTTTCAAGAAATATACGATATACCCAAACGTTAAGTATGACAAGAGGTGAACGATTTCGTTTATCATTTAGCAGCACAGGCTATTCATTAGCAACCTGTTCTGGCAACCTGTCGATTTCCCTGCAACAGGACAAGCAACATTTAATTATTTAAATCACATCACCATGACGAATGATAACTTGCCTAATAAAATAATTGGCTTTGATGGTTATGGTCGCCCTTATTCTAACGATACCTGCACGACACGTTTGTCAAATTCGCCAGGAATAAATGCGAATATTACCCTTTCTGATCAAGATGGAAATTTAGCTACCGTTATCATCAATGCTTACACAGGCAGGGTGACTCCATGATAATAATAAAAAAAGGTTTTAGTTTAATTGAATTAATTATTTTTATTATCATCATTAGCATTTTATTGACAGGAACTATTTTTATTTTTTCACAAGTACTCACTGCTGCTCATCAACCAAATTCTTTAACTGTGGCGATTGAAGCAGCAGAACAACGCATGGATTTAATACTGGGTCAAAAACATATTCAAGGTTTTAACCACTCTCAAGATCCCTGTGTTTTATCACCATTACTCTATGCTTGTAACTTTTATACAAAGCCACCTCACAATTGTGTGATTAATGTAACCACAACACCATTAGGCTTACCGGTAAATGGGAGTTTGATCACAGTTAAGGTAACAAGGTGTGGTAAAGCGTCATTAAGTAGTTATGTGGGGAAATATTAAAGTGAAAAAAATATTTCGACACAATGCTTTTACACTAATCGAATTAATCACCACTATCGTCCTAATAGGAATTATTGGTACGTTTATCGTTGCCATGCTTATGGAAGGTTTTCGCGCTTATTTTACCGCTCGGGATCTCAATGATTCGGCTGCAGAAGGACGTTTCGCTTTACATCGTTTTGCACAAGATTTTCGTCAATTAAATCCCGGCGACTTAGCATGTATTAGTTCATCTACACCAATTTGGTTTGTTCCAAATTCAAACAGAGTCCGAGCTTATAGCAGCATGCCGGCAAATACCATTGCAAGATTTGATGGATTGGGTTGGCGCCCTATTGCAGGTCCCATCACTCCTGGTTCGCTACAATTTCGTTATTTACAACGCGATGGAATTACAGAAATTATTCCAACAAGTTTAGTCGATTGTAATCCTGCTATCGTTAAAAAAGTTTTTTACGTTACTATGTCATTTAATCTCACCAATACTATTTTTAGTGGTTCAACAATTACAACACCGCTAAGTAATACCGTATTTATTCGGAGATTAGAATAATGAAAAAAATGCAAGGTTATTTATCGATTGTGTTAATCATTATGATTGTGATTTTAGGTACGGCGGGCATTATTCTCGCACGTACTTTTATTACATCTTCCATGAGTAGTGCAACGGGCAACTTAGAAAGTAAACGCGCTTTTTTTATTGCAGTGGGAGGTGGAGAACGAACAATACAACTTTTGTATAACCCCAATTTAGCTAATCCCTCCAAATTAAACAGAACAAGTTGTGCCAACATTTCAGGAAATGTGTTACTCACCAATGTACCCTTAGCTGCTGGAATTCCAGGTATTTTTACCTCTACGTCGCTTTCACCTGTGTTTTATCCTACTTCAGCGACTGCAGTGTTAACTAATTCTATATCCACGCATGACAATGAAATTAATGTCGCTAGCACGGTTGGATTTGCACCTGCCGGCAGAATTATGATTGATCGTGAAATTATTGACTATACAGCAAAGACTCCTCATTCATTTACAGGTATCGTACAACGGGGCATTGCCGGTAGTCGAGCAACAAAACATAATACAGGCACGAGAGTTTCTCAATTTCAATGTAATATAAAAACGGTGGCAAACGTCCCAGATAAAATTAATAGTAGCGCTCAAACAACCCTCACACAAAACGTCCAATTGCAAGAAATGTGGATGGCAGGTCAACGTGGAGATGGGTTTATTCGATTTGCCAGATGGAATCAACCTGAAGAAACGGTGATTAATAATGCAGGAATTAATGTTGGTACTAATTCAGGCTTATATCAAAATATAAATGATCTTGAAGGATTAAATTACGCAGATGTTTGGGCTGTTGGCAATAATATAAAATTAGGTCCAAAAAAATTTCATAATATAATGCGATGGGAACCTTCAACACAAAGTTGGCATTTCAATTTACCCATTCCATTACCCCCAAATAATCGAGTAAGTGATATTAATAGTATTTCTGCAGTTTCTAACCAAGAAGCTTGGGCTGTAGGAGATCATGGTTACATGTGGCATTTTAATGGTATTATCTGGACTAATATAAATCGGATTTACCACCAACACATCTTTGCTGTTGATGTTGTATCAATACCTCAACAATTTAAAATTAGTGATACTTGGACTGAAGTCATTCCATAATTTATAATCCGACTATGAATCAATTAATCGTTGTTTTAAATCAATTCGAAAATGCAGAATATATTGCAAAAAAATTTAGTTTACCGCTTATCGAACAACTATCATCCGACTCACAATTTTATATCACCAGCTCTCAACATCTTTTACAATTAGCCCATCATCAATATCCAAAAAGTAAACCCTTTCATATTGATTTTCAGCAACCTGAATTACTTCGTCGCGCAAAATTTTTTAATCAAGAACTTTTATATAAAGCATTAGGTTTAAAAAAAATGAAACAGGCATCTATAATCGATGCAACAGCAGGATTTGGCACAGATGCTTTCTTAATGAGTCAAATGAGCAGCACACCTGTTTTAATGATTGAGCGTTGTCCGATCATCGCTTTATTACTAGAACAAGCATTACGAAATTGGCAAAAACCTAACAATCTACAAATAATTGCATCAGACAGCATTCAATTTTTGGAGCAAATACCCACCGATGAAAGGCCAGATATAATACACATCGACGCCATGTATCCGCATCGAAAAAAATCTGCGTTAAATGTCTTACCATTAAGACTATTACGAGAACTTGTGGGCGACGACAATGATGCAGAAAAACTATTTGATATTGCATTGTCCACGGCAAAAAATAAAGTCATCGTCAAACGACCATTAAATGCAGACAATATAGATAGTTCAAAGCCTAACTATATAATAAAAAGCAAAGTTATTCGTTATGATATCTATCTGACTTAGATTTAAAACCTGTCTATTTATTGAGATTGAAATCCAAGAGTTCATTTGCTAGAATCCCAACAACTAAGTTATTTATACTTAGCATCAAGCACACAGAAATAGCAAATTGCTATTAGCACATCAAACAGCATGACATTTAAAACCAAAGCGGTTTTGTTTGTTGTGTTTTTTTTATGCTTTAAAAAGGGAATGTGAGTACATTTTTTAAAATAGTACTTAGGTTAATTATTGCAAAAAAATATTAATTAGAGAGGTGTTAATCATGAAAGCAATGTTGAAAACAATTATCGTCGTAATTTTTACAGTTGCCACAAGTGCAAGTTTTGCTACCAGTTTTGGTAATAATGATTTTTTTACCAATCAACATCAAACTTCAGCGGTAAGTTTTGGTGGCAATGATTTTGGTAACTTTGTTAATAGTACTGAAGTTCATTTTGGTGGAAATGATTTTGGAAATTAAAAAAACTTTATAAACAATAATAATAAGAAAATACAAATTACTCTTCTTCATCGACAGCACAATCTGATATTTTTATTATTAAAAAAAATACGAGTAGAAATCATGTTAGCTAATTTTTTTCGAAATGTTTCGAAAAAATATTCCCAACTTAAAAATAAACTAAATGAACTTCCAAACTGGGCGACAGGTATCATTAGTATTTCGGCGAATCTCGCCATCACTACAACAACCTATGTTCTAACTTCATACATAGGGATTATGCCAGTGGATACGCTAACGGGTGTTCTCGTTATATCCGGTCCACCTTATTTAGAGTTATTGTTAAGAAGCATCAATCCTGAAATTGGTGTATTTAAACCCATAGAAAAAGGATTAACAACCCTATCAAGCGCCAGCGAATATGCAGCTCTTTTTTTTAGAACTTATATTTTTAGCTACAATATGCAAGTCGCCAAACATTCGCCTAAATATTACTGGGGAGTACTTGCCTCCGCTTCATTAGGCGTACTAAAAAAAATACTACCGAAGCTAATGACTAATTCTGAAAGATTTGAATATGTCATAAATGTTGGTGAAAAAACGCTAGCATATTGGTGTTACCTTTCTGAAATATTATTAGCTCTAATTTTAAATGAACAACAAACACCTGATAATAAAATCGAATATTCCTTTCCTGTAATTTGTATTTTAGTTGTAGGAGAAGGTGTTATCACCTATATGGCCTATGATCAGGCAATAAAACGAGTCGAAAACAAAAATAATTATATCGCTACTGGCTCAGTCGCTGCAACAGATGGTTATACTGAGATTGATGGGGCAGATAGTTCTTGTCGAAAAATCACAGAACGCCTCAAAAATGGCGCTCAAAAAGTAGGAAGTGAATTTTCTGCAGCATTAACAAATGGTGCTACAATTTTTCAACCATTAGCAATATTTGAAATTTTTTTAAACGCCAATGGTTATTCTATTCCTCCGGAAGATAGACGATATCTTTTAGCTTTTTTACCTTTAGCACTAGGAACGACGACAAGAATCATTGGGAAAAAATGTTCCGATGAAACAAATTTTGTTTGGCAAAGTACGGGGCAATTACTGGCATCTTCAGCCTTTGCATTTAGATTAACTAAAGATGGTATTGAGACTAGAACAGATTCAGATAATCCACCACACGGTTTACCTGATCTAATCATCGCAGCGGTGCAATCGGTTGCAATAAGTTTACCGAATATTGTCGAAACTCACCCGCAAGTGACTGAACTTGAAAGTAAAATTCAACCATTCCAACGTAAAAATACACGAA
>CAYGUK010000008.1:0-59232 GCA_964352985.1 uncultured Legionellales bacterium | reverse complement strand
ATGAAAATGCCATCAGGACGTGCGGCGTTTATGGAGCGTATGGAAGCATTGATGGCAGATCAAGCCACTATCGATCCTATTGATCGACAAGCTGAGATAACTCCTGATGAGCAGGCTAATCTGAAGGAAGCGATAGCCAATGAATTTAATGCGGAGCTGGAATCATTAAACACGTATCAACTTCATGATACTCAACAATCAACGGTTTTAGCCGTTGTTAAAAATAACTCCCAAAAAATTCAGGAGTACTTATCTCCAAAACTGCCGAAAAATACTGTTTTAGAAACCATTGACCAAAATACGTTGGAGATCATTCAGCGCCTTGCAGCGGCAGGGGTATTAACATTAAATACACCTGTAGAAACTTGGTATGATCAAAATTCACCTGAAATTAAAAAGCAGCGCCGTCAAGAACAATTGAATCAAGCCATGCAATGCTTAAGTTGGGCAAGTAGAAAACAACGAATGGCGAATGTGTTAATGGATGGTGGTTTTGAAGACGAAGCACTATCACCATTAAAAATAGGATTTTCAAGCACGGTGGAAGCATTTTTACATTTAGCAGATAGATCGATAAATGGTGAAATAGCTGCGGTTGATGTGCGCTCACTCACTGATGAATACAGTGCCCCTGCTTGTTTTGAAAGCCTATTTTCAATATTAATAATTGAAAGCAACGAAACTATAGAGGTTAAAAAAGTTTTTAATTGGCATCAATTAGTGATTGACTATCTCGCTCAGATGAAAATGGATATAGATAACGAGTTAAAGGGAGCATTTGTTAATCATACTGAACGCCATGCTGAATTAGAAGCTGTTTAAATAAATTATGATGTTAGATCTTGATCATCTTTTTCTAAGGTTTTTGTTACAGTGCATGATTCTTACGATAAGAGGTAAAAATTATGTCTCAGAAAGAAACTGAAAAAAGGGTGGCAATCGGGGTTTATATTCGTACTTCAAAAAAAGGTATTCAGTCGATCAGAATAGAGTTTTGCTATCGAAAAATATTGTGTAGAGAAACATTGAAACTTAAGCCGACAATAAAAAATATTGGTCGAGTGATTAGTCTACGAGGAAAAGTAATCGAAGCGATAGAGTTGGGTAATTTTAATTATGCGGAATTTTTTCCTGACTCAAAAAATGCAATTAAATTTGGACATATTTCAAAGCCTGTATTAATCGTTGATCTACTTAATCAATTTTTAGTGAAGGTAAAGCAACGTCTACAACTTAGAACCTACGATCGTTATGAGCGCGTTTGTAAAAAACATTTAATCCCTGTTTTTGGGAAAATTTTCATTAAGGATTTAAATGCGGGTGTTATGTGCGTTGGTTGCCTAATCCAGCCATTGTGGGAGGCTATCAGCCGGTAAATAACTGGTAAGATAGCACCCATTTTTCCCGCTGTTTTCCCGCGAGATAGGGCGGTTATTAGAAAAGTATTTAATAATCAATTCATTACATTGATGGAGGCGGCGGGAATCGACGAAATAAATAAAACCAAACTTGGCCGGCTTTTTTTGCCTTTAAACATTTTGCATTGTCAAAGGTTATTTCAGTTTCAGATTCAACATATATCAAAGTGTTGGTTTTTAAATGGTTAAATTCATGTAACTTTTTATAAGTAGGGAATATTAAATTTTTAGAAAATGGCGGGTCTAAAAATATGATGTCATAACTTTTAGAAAGCGAGACATCTTCAAATTTGCTAGGGTGAACTTTGGCTTTAGCGCATTGTAAAATATCAAGTGTCTTTATTAAATGTTGACAAACATGGTTATCACTATCGATAAAATCAACATGCGCGGCACCACGTGATAAGGCTTCTAGTCCTAAAGCGCCAGAACCTGCAAAGCAATCGAGGCAATGACTTTCCACAATATCATTTTGTAGCCAATTAAAAAGTGTTTCTCTCGTTCTATCTGCGGTGGGTCTAATCGTGGTGTTGGCGGGAAATTGTATTTTTCTTCCGCGCCAACAACCACCAATTATCCTAATTTGATTAGGCTTTTGCATTTGAATTTGCTTTGCCAACGGTAATCGTTAACATGTGATTAGGATGAATGAGTTGATGAAATGCTTTTTTAATATCTTCTTGTGTCACCGCTTTAATTTTATCGCGATAAGTATCGAGATAATTTAATGGCAAATTGTAAAACCCAATCGTTGCAATTTTTCCTGCGATGGCGCTATTACTATCAATAGTTAAAGGGAAACCACCAATAATGCCATTTTTAGCAAGAGTAAGTTCTTTTTCGGTTGGACCATTTTTAATATAATTTAAAAATGTTTCATTGGTTAATTTTAAAGCGGATTGAGTTTGATCGGTTTTTGTTTGTAAAGAAATGACAAATGGGCCATCATCTTCCATCGGGAGAAAATAACTATAAACCGCATAGGCAAAGGCATGTTCTTCACGTACCACTTTAAATAAACGTGAAATAAAAGGATTGCCACCTAAAATAAAATTACCAACGGATAACGCATAAATTTCAGGACTTTGACGAGAAATTCCCACTTGTCCAATGATGATATGCGTTTGTGTTGAGGGAAAGGTAATTTGCTTTGTTTCAGCTTTCTGTAAATCTTGAGCTTTAGGCAAACTAGGTGCTTTTTTACCTTCAGGTAAACCACCGATTACTTCATCCGCTATTTTTTTTGCTTGATCTAGCGTGACATCACCAACAATGGCAACGACAGCATTGTTACCCACGTAATATTGATTATAAAAATTCACCACATCTTTTTGAGTGATAGGCGGAATCGATTTCAACGTACCTAACACCGGATGTGCGTAGGGATGGTTATGATATAAATTTTTATAGAAAGCACGTGCGGCAACATATCCAGGTGTTTGGAGTTGTTGTTTTATCGCGGCAACAATATTTTTTTTGCGGCGATCTAACGCTTTTTCTGGAAATATGGGATGACTAATCACTTCACTAAAAAGTTTAATGCTGGTATCTAATAATTTAGGATCGGTTAAACTACGTAAGGCAAGACTCGCGCTATCTCTTGCACAATCATTATCAAATTGCGCACCACGATCTTCAAAACCACTCGCAATACTATTGACATCGTTTTGATTTGTACCTTGATTTAACATGGCATTGGTTAATTGCGCAATACCCGGTTGATTACCATCACGGGAACTACCTGCAGAAAAGATAACTTTAATATCAATCATGGGTAATTGTGCGCTTTTTACAAAATATACATGCGCACCATTTTTCGTGGTCCAATGTTCAATATTCAATACTTTTTTTTCTTGCTTTGCTGCAAAGCTAGGCGCAATAAAAGTAAATATTAAAGTAAATAATATAAAATATTTTTTAGCGATCATGGTTAGCAGCTCCATTAACTTTAGGTGGTTGAGGCAAAGGTGACGGTGCCCCAATTGGCAAAGGGTGTAATACGCCGATGGTTAAGCGATCTGGAATTAAATATTCTTTAGCTACTTGTTGGATTTGTTGTGGTGTAACTTTTGATATATTTTCCACATACTCATCTGCTAATTTATAGGATAAACCGAGTGATTCTAACATACCAATTTGCATGGCTTGATTGACAATCGAATCTCTATCATAGGTTTTTTGCGCAATGGCTTGGGCTTTGACACGTTCTAATTCTTGTGGTGTGACTAAATTTGTTTGTAATGCTTTTATTTGATCAAAAAAAGCTTGTTGTAATTGAGCAATGGTGTGGCCTCGAGAAGGCGTACCTTCTAGGGTAAATAAATTTGGGTAAAGTGAAAAGGCAGAATAAGACGCACCTGCTTCGCTGGCAATTTGTTGTTCACGAATTAAATCTTTAGAAATACGCGCACTATTACCCCCATCTAAAATGCCAGATAAAACATCAAGCGCATATGGCTGCCATTTTTCTTTATCGGATTTAACGACAGGGACGTTATAACCCATAATTAACCAGGGTAATTTTGCTGGCGCATGAACATCAACTTGACGTTGACCTAATGGTGGGGGCGTACGAACTTTGCGTAATGCAGGCACATCAATTGGTTTTAATGGGCCAAAATATTTTTCAGCGAGTTTGTAAACGTCTTCGGGTTTAACATCACCTACAACAACAACTGTCGCATTATTGGGACCGTAATATTCGTGATACCATTTTCTCACATCTTGAATTGTTAAATTATTTAAATCTTCTTGCCAACCAATTACTGGATTATGATAAGGGTTTGCGACAAAAGCGCCGGCTTTAAAACGCTCGAAGGTTAAACCTTGTGGTGAATCATCGACGCGCATGTAGCGCTCTTCCATGACGACTTTAATTTCTTTGCTATATTCTTTTTCGGTGAGCGATAAGTTATGCATGCGATCTGATTCGATTTTAAAACTTAATGGCAATTTATCGGCAGAAAGCTCTTGATAATAAGCGGTATAATCACTAGAGGTAAACGCATTTTCTTGGCCGCCGTTTTCGGCAACCATACGCGTGACCACGCCGGGACCGTATTTATTAGTCCCTTTAAACATCATGTGTTCTAAAACATGTGAAATCCCAGTTAAACCTAATGGTTCATAAGCGCCACCCACTTTATACCAAACCATCGATACCACAACGGGTGCGCGATGATCTTCTTTGACAATCAGTTTTAAACCATTTTTAAGATGGTATTCATGGGTATTGCCAGCTAAGCTATTGGAAATTAGCAGTAAGCACAATGAGCAGGATAAAAAAAGACGTGTGATAGTACGCATAAGATTTTCCTTGATGATAAAGCGCGTGTTAAAATAACGCATTTTGAAACACTTAGATTAGGTAATCAAGCACAATGTTAAGATTTAAAAAGCGTTCGTCAGATAAAAATGAAGAACAAAACAATTCGATCGCTGAAGAATCAGTGAAAGAAAAAAAAGGCTTATTCTCGCGACTTAAACAAGGTCTCTCAAAAACACGTTCGGGTTTGGCTGAAGGTTTAGCGAATTTAGTCTTAGGCAAAAAATCAATTGATGATGATTTATTTGAAGAAATCGAAACACAACTTCTCAGCGCAGATGTGGGTGTTGAAGCGACACAAGTGATCATCAATACACTAACAGAAAAAGTAAAACGCAAACAATTAAATGATGCCGATGCGTTATATCAAGCATTACAAGAATCATTACTCGATATTCTCGAGCCTGTTGTTCAACCATTAGATATTAATTCCAATATTAAACCTTATGTAATTTTAATGGTGGGAATTAATGGCGCCGGTAAAACGACCACAATTGGTAAGTTAGCTAAAAAATTACAAGCTGAAGGTAAATCTGTCATGTTAGCTGCGGGTGATACATTTCGTGCGGCAGCAGTTGAGCAATTAAAAGTTTGGGGTGAGCGAAATAATATTACCGTCGTCGCACAACAAACTGGAAGTGATAGTGCTTCTGTTATTTTTGATACGATAAATTCTGCAAAAGCGAAAGATATCGATGTTGTGATTGCCGATACTGCCGGTAGATTACACACGCAAGATAATCTCATGGATGAATTAAAGAAAATTAAACGCGTCATGCAGAAATTTGATGAAGCGATTCCTCATGAAGTGATGCTGGTGTTAGATGCGGGTATTGGTCAAAATGCATTACAACAAGCAAAACAATTTAATGCGGCCATTAATGTGACGGGACTTACCATCACTAAATTAGATGGTACCGCAAAAGGCGGGATTTTATTTGCCATCGCCAAACAAATGAAATTACCGATACGTTTTATTGGTGTTGGCGAACAAATTGATGATTTAAGAGAATTTGATGCAAAAGATTTTGTGAACGCACTTTTTACAATGGATACTTAATATTATGGATGAAATGATACGCTTAATACATGTATCGAAACGTTATCCCAATGGGCATGTTGGTTTAAAAGAAGCAAATTTTCATTTATCAGCAGCAGAATTTGCTTTTTTAACTGGGCATTCTGGTGCGGGTAAGACAACGTTACTTAAAATTATAAGTGGAATTGTTAGACCAAGTGGTGGCTCAGTTATTGTGAATGGCCAAAACTTATCAAAAATTTCCCGTAAAAAAATTCCATTTTTGCGTCGTCAAATTGGCATCGTGTTTCAAAATCCACATTTATTAAATGAACGCAGTGTTTTTGATAATGTCGCATTACCCATGGTGATTGCTGGCTTTAATAATAACGATATTAAACGTCGGGTTCGAGCAGCACTGGATAAAGTAAATTTACTCAATAAAGAAAAATGTTTACCCTCAGATTTATCAGGGGGCGAACAACAACGCGTAGGAATTGCGCGAGCTGTCGTTAATAAACCTAATATTTTATTAGCTGATGAACCCACGGGTAATCTCGATCCCGATTTATCCTATGATATCATGAGATTATTTGCTGAATTCAATCAAGTCGGCGTGAGTGTTTTAATTGCTTCTCATGATATTGCATTAATCGAGCGATTTAATGCGCGCGTTATTCAATTAGAAGGTGGTCAAGTCATTGCAGGCGAAAAGGAGTGTGACTATGTCTCTTAAGCATGCGACAGAAAATCGAAAATCAAATTGGCTTCAAGGATTATTTAATCGTCATCATCATGCTAGCAAACTGAGTTTTTTGCATTTCTTAAAATCACCACTTGCGAATTTTTTAACGTTAATGGTGATTGCGTTGGCCTTGGCATTACCCACTGGTTTAATTGTTATGTTACAAAATGCCCAAACTGTGAGTGAGAATTGGGATGTGGGTTCACGGATATCCTTATTTTTAAATACTAACGTCACACCAGAACAAGCCAAAGCACTAATGGGAAAACTGAGAGTCAACTCAAAAATCGCTTATGTTAATTATATTTCGCCAGAACAAGGCTTAAAAGAATTTCAACAACGTTCTGGATTTAGCGATATTATGGCACAATTAAATAAAAATCCTTTACCCGGTGTCATTGAAATCGAGCCTGTGAAAAATTTGCAATCGACAGATGACATTAATCAATTAGTCACCCAACTCAAACAATTTCCTGAAGTGAATACCGTGCAAATGGATATGGCTTGGGTGAAGCGATTATTTGGCATTATGAATTTAGCAAAACATGCTATTTACGCTTTAGGCATGTTATTGGCTTTAGCAGTATTACTCATTATTGGTAATACCATTCGTTTAATTATTCAAAATCGCGCAGAAGAAATTGAAGTCATTAAATTAGTGGGTGGCACCGATAGATTTATTCGACGTCCTTTTCTCTATACGGGTGTGATCTATGGTTTTTTGGGTGGTTTAATTTCATGGGTGTTAGTAGATTTATTTTTATTATCTTTACGTGGTCCTGTTCATCATTTAGCGCAACTCTACGCTAGCCATTTTCAATTAGATGGTTTATCTTGGGGCGCTGTGATAACGCTCTTAATTTTGAGCACAATATTAGGTTTAGTGGGTAGTTTTATTGCGGTGGGGCGTCAACTCCATGCTATCGAACCCAGTTGAAAAAAATAATCATGATTTAAAAAATTAACTAAGCTTTTTTCTAGGAGTAAATTAACAAAATGAAAAGATTTCTTTGTGGATTGTGTGATAAAAGTTTTCTAACCAATTTTCTTTCTGTTGTTATCGCTGTTGTGGGAATTATTTTTGCTGAACCTCATATTAAAGCAATTGGCTATTATGCTTTATCAGGTGCTATCACTAATTGGCTTGCTATTTTTATGTTATTTGAAAAAGTGCCTTTTTTATATGGGTCGGGTGTCGTGCCAAACCGTTTTAAAGAATTTAAATTTGGTATTAAAAATTTGATAATGGATCAGTTTTTTACGGCGGATAATATTAATCGTTTTTTTACTGAAAGTGATATTTCCGAAAGTGTTTCTATTAATGTTGAATCATTAGTTGAAAGTTTTGATTTTGACATGGTCTTTGCTTCATTAGCCGATGCGATTATGGAATCAAAATTTGGTTCTATGTTAAGTATGGTAGGGGGGAGAGATGCGCTGAATCCGATGAAAGAACCTATCATCGCTAAATTAAAAGCAGTAATATTAAAAGTTGCGCAATCTAAAAATTTCAAAAAGGCAATCGCAGCACAAGTTTCGCAAGTCGATAGCAAAAAAATTCAAGAAAAAGTGGCTCAAATAGTCGATAGACGTCTTGAAGAGTTAACACCGCAAATGGTGAAAGTCATCGTGCAAAACATGATTAAAACGCATTTAGGTTGGTTAGTGGTTTGGGGTGGCGTATTGGGTGGCTTGATTGGTCTCGTTGTCAGTTTCAGTGGTGCTTAACCGTTAATTTTAATAAAATAGATTTAGACAAGAAATAAAAATAAATTTATGAAAAGAAAAAAAGAAGTTGAAGAAAAGATAAATGCTGAGAGACGGTTAATTAATGTAAAATTTGAGGATCGCCCGGAAATTTCTCGGTTAGATCATTCCTCTCTGTATACTATGATTGATACAGATGCACTGAATATCTTACCTCAACGCTGGCCTAAATGTTTTGTTCAACGAGGTCCGAATTGTGGTATTTATGCTTTGCATGGTTCATTAACTTATTCCCATGTTAGGATAACCATTCCTCCACCGAGAAAAGAGGGCAGCCGTAGAAAGACTTCAATACGGCAAATTGCCAAAAGAAAAAGAACAACGTTTGTTGGTGAGATATTTAATGTCGAAAGTTTTTCTGTTATTTCACGAGAACTGGGGCTTGATCAAGGTGTTGTAGAAAAGCTCGATAGAGCAAGCTATACAGATGCTATATTAAAATCATTATCAGAAAATAACTCAGTAATTGTGGGTTGTGATAAAGTTGATGATAATTTTCCTTGTAATAATAGAGGTTACACAACCCATTGGGCTTTGGTATTTGGTAGTTGCGTTATTCGTTCAAAACGCTATTTTTTAGTGACTCAATATAGTCAGTATTATCTGTGGTCTGCAAAAGAGTTACATGCCTCCAATTTAAATTTACCCGTACGCAATCCAAGATGTTCACCCAGTGTGTTTGCCTATAAATGTGGTGATCGGCATATCATTGCAACACCTAATGATATAAAAAAGAGAAAGTTAATTCCTAAAAAAAGGGTACCGTTAGTGGTGCCCACGCTAGAAAATTTGAGATTTTGTATATTTAGTTTTCCTTCACAAGCGTTGAAACAACGGGATGAAATTCCGCAAACAAATCCCAAAAAGAAAATAAAACTTAAGCGTAGATAAATTCTGACAATTCATCGAATATTTTACTGAGTATCTTTATGAAAAACACAGTAATTAAATCTTAATTATATAACTACCAATTAAAGTGCTTTTGAATATTGGGTGTTTCTTCATTACAATGTTATTTATAATATTAATGATATTACTTCGTATCATCATTAAAAATAAAAAATTAAACGACTACCTACATGAGAAAAGAAGAAGAATTAAGAAAAAATTTAATCAATGTTAAAACTACTAGTACAACAGGTATTTTTACCCAATCCTATTTATATTCAATAATCGATCAAAATGCGTTTAATATTGTGCCCAAAGTGTGGCCTAAACCTCAAGAACAACGAGGACCTTGTTGTGGTCTTTATGCTTTATCGACTGCTGTAAAAAGTTATGAACCAAATAGAGGATTTCCTCCAACCAGAAAAGATGGCGCTAAAAAAAAACTTTCTTTACGAAAATTAGCAAAGGATCTGCAATTAACCACGGTGGGTGAAATATTTGATGTTAATAGTTTTGCAACGATAACAAAGCAATTATTTATAAATGAGGGCGTGGCTGAAACAGTAGATTGTGTTTCTTATCTCGAAACAATTTTGAAATTACTATCAAATGATAGAACCGTTATTGTGGGTTGCGATATAGATTTAGATGGTTTTCCTGGAAATTTTTCGGGCCACACTACGCATTGGGCGCTGGTTTTCGGCAGTTGTGTTATTCAAAATAAGCGATATTTTTTAGTGACGCAATATAATGAATATTATTTATGGTCTGCTCATGATTTATTGGTTTCAAATGTTAGTTTACCAGAATATAACCCCAAATGTTCGCCATTTATGATTGCCTACAAGTATGATGGTGATCACGATATTACAACAGTTCTAAATATCAAACAAAAAAATATTAAGCCATCTAAAACGAAAAGGTTAACGAATAAATCGCTTAAGAATTTTAAATTTGGGATTTTTAGTTTACCTGCAAAATCTTTATCTGGGCCTGTGGAATTTGTAGTAGAAGATAATCACAATTCTGACTTACTAAACAAAAGAATAAAAAAAGGCTCAACGCAGCGTTGACAACTTTATTGTCGAATATATAGAACTAACAGGTTATGCTAGTTTTAATTCAACTTCATTCACTTGCGGATCAAAAATATAAAATGAATAACCATATTCTACAGCGAAATTAGTAGGTAATTTTATAATAAAAAGAGTTGATCAAAGCAACGGGAATCGATCTGTATCAAAACACACGCAAGACCCGCTCAACTGAAATAAAAGATCAAACAACAAATAAGGGTTATTGTTAATTTTTTTCCGACTTTAATTGGTAATTTACTCTGGGTAATTTAAGTCTAAACTAATTTGTTGATATATTAGTGCTAGTGTTTTTTCGCTTTAATGATCTATAATTGAATTGTATAGTAAAACTTTATTTTAAGAATAAGAAGAAAAGCATGCTTGCACATTTTTCACAATCAGTTATTTTACATAATGTTCAACTTTGGTTGCAGCAATTCGGACATAAAATTCTTTTTGATCGTTCCGGAAGTGTTTACACAATAGGCCATTGCCATGGAATTACCGGTTGGTGGATCCATTGTCAAGCTACAGGGAAATCCGAGCAATTTTTGCAAATTTTAACGTTAATACAGAATTGTTCGAATTTCTATAATTTGTCTGATGATGAAAAAGAAGCATTTGAAATTTTTGTAAATAACACTGTTTTTTTACAAGGTGCTATTCCTCAAACGATCCCTCTAATCGAACAGTTGAATGTCTTTGAAAACATGAAAACAGCTTTTGCTAGAAATGGTGAATATCCCCTAAAACATCATCATACTTTAATGGGCGTCTTTACCCCAATTGAATATGCTAGCATGCTTGGCCAACATTTAGTTGAAGGGGTGAGTTTAATACTCAGTGCAAATAACCATAGTATTGGACTGAGTTATTTAAATGGTGTTGTGCAAATCATGAATCCGAATAATGGGGTAAAAGAAATTAAGAAAGTGGATTATGCCAATGAACAACTTTTTTTAATCGCTATTCATGATGCAATAAAACCGTTTTTATTTTTGCAAAAAACCTTAGATGATGAATTTGTATCCTATGAAATCCAGGCATTTAGTCTTGTTGCTGAGAATATAGTGTTGCCCAGTAAATCAGAGATGCTTGATCCAGTCTATAAAATGCGAGAGGATATTAATGTTAAATGTAAACTTGGTCGTGATGCATTAACATCAGCAGTCTTATCACAAGATGTCCCTTTAATAAAACAATTGTTAGCATGTGGTGCAACGAATTTTCAGCAAGCATTAATTACAGCAGCATGTATTAATAATCTCGATTTATTTCAACACATTTTTAAATTACGAACCGAACAAGGTGATTTTACTTTATTAGAAAAGCAAGAGCTACTACTCAAAGCTTCGTATAATTGTTGCTATGATATTGCAGCCTTTCTGTTAAAGTCTGGAGTGACTTATCAAAAAGAAATTTTACAGAATGTTTTTCATTACGCCATAGAAAATGATGATGAAAAATTATTAAATCTCATACTTAATTTCCATCCGGAATTTAACATCGATCAAAGTTTTTACGAAGCATACGAAGAAACTGGATTAGCCATGGCACTTAAGAAAAAGTCATTACGTGTTGCACGGGAGTTAATTGCAAGAAAAGCTAAATTAACCTGTCAAGTAATGGGTCGTAATATTTTAGAACAACTCGCCAACATTCGCGCCTATGATTTATTTATGACTGTTTATAAGATGGCGCCAGAATTACTTGAGGATGATGTTGTCTTTTCCAATGTGTTACAACATCCCAAAATTGTAAGCGAGTTATTTTTAACTTTAAATTTAGTGACCTTAAGCACAAATAAAAAATATTCGCTGTTGGCAGCTGCTATTCGTTTTAACTTAATCGCTATTGTATGTGCTTTGTTAAAAGAGGGTAGTCTGCAAATATCTGAACCTATTCTTCGTCGAGCAATTATAGTGGGAACATCCTCTGATATATTTGAGATATTATTAACAGAGGCAAATGAGGTATCAGAAAAAATACCTCAACAAATGCGTTTATGTAGTGAAGCGTTAGAAGCTAAAAATTTAGTTGCATTATCGGCTTTATTAAAAAAATTTCCTGAGTGTAAGAAGCAATTATATGGAATTGAAAAACAAACATTATTAACGCTTGCATTAGCAACAAGAGGCGTTGATGTTGACTTTATCAAGGAATTAATAGCATTAGGTTGTGACCCTAATTTTGAAAATGGTGATGGTGCGACGGCATTAATGAATGCATTAGAGTATCAAACTGCAAATGATATTAGAGAATATTTATTAACATTTCCTTATGATGTAAATAAAACAAATAAAGCAGGTGTATCACTTTTATTTTTACTTTTTAATTTAAATAATGAAGATGTGATTAAAACAGCGTTAATGCAACCTGGTGCAAATGTTAATCTTGTTGGGGATAATGAATTAACGATCTTAATGGCAGCGATACTAAGGCCGGAAATCTCTGATGATTTGGTGTTAAGCATTCTAGAAAAAACTGAAGAAGCCCTTTTAGATAAAATTACAGCAAATGGAAATAACATACTCCATTTAGCTGTTATTAAACAACGTAGCCAGAATGTTATTGATAGGATAATAGCGCGAGCACCAAATTTAGTTCACAGCAAAAATTTAAAAGGTCAAACGCCTTTATTATGTGCGGCAAAACAAGGTAACTTTGATTGCATGGCAAAGATACATGATGCCGGTGGTTCTTTGACGACGAGAGACCAAGATCATGTTTGTGCGCTTTTTTGTGCTGTTAAATATAATAATAAAGCTTATGTTGAATATTTATTAAAGCTAGCTTCAGACTGGGATGTTGAACAAGGTATTTCTGCGAAGTTTCATCCTTTAGCGATTGCAATAGAACATTTTAATGTAGCAGGGAGTGACATTCTTCAACTTTTATTACAAGTTGGTTTTTCATTAAATGCATTAGTTGAGAGTCACCAGGGTGGAGGTGTTATGCCTATTTATCGATTAGTTGAAAATTCTCCATTACTTGAACCTGTCGTTATTCCTGCATTAAAAGCAGAGTTAATAAAATTTCGTGATGACATTATTTTGCAAAATATTACATTTGGATTTGGATCTGTTATAAAAGATCCAGCGGTTAAACTATCAACAGGTAAAAAACACACAATTCCAGGTAGGCTTAAACTCAACGTGATAGATAAAATTGATGAAATGATGAAAGTAGCAGATGAAAATTTTTTTGCAAACTATTGTAAAACAATGCCATCAATTGTTGGATGTTTTGAACGAAATGAATTTAATCGTAAGGTATTAATAAGTTTTAGACAGCGCAGAGAAATCCAGTATGATGATAGACATGATTTTAATGATGGGGTTGTAAATTCATTATAATCTGGGTGAACCCTTTTCTGATTCACTACTACTAGTTAAATCTATTACCAATGGCGTGTTTCTATCGCCTTTACGCTTAATCTTCGATTCTGCGATGATAATTGTATCATCAATACCATTAATAAATTTACGTTCTGTTAAATGGCCTTTTAATAGTTTTAGAATGGAAATATATTCGGGATAAAATGAAGTATGGCCAATCTCAAAATCATTCCCATCTATAGTAAATTTTTCATATCCTGTTATAAAATGATAGAAAGTATCAGGGTAATTATGCTTGGAATATTTAAATTTAATAGAGAATGTTAAAGGGCTTAAATGCATTTTTAAATACAAGCAAAATTGCTGTTGATCGGGGCTAGGGTTATCAGTTTTTTCTAATGTGGCAATTAGCTCAATTATTTTATTTTTTAGTTTGCCCAAAACATGGATTTGTTCTAAAGAGTTATCTGACATCATTATTGAATTTCCACTTATTTTAATTTTTGATTGCGGATTATGAATGATAGTTAAAAAAATTTCAAATTAACGCAAATCAATTTTTTAAAATATTAGTCTTTTCGATCAAATAAAAAAAGCGATAGTATACCTGATAATATAAATAATAATGTATTAAATAAAAAAACCATTTGCATCGTAAAAGGAAAGACGGCGAAAACTTTATTATTGTTTTGAAACGATAACACTAAAGAATGACTCAAGCTCAGACTCGGGATCCCACTTAGAATTGGGATTAAAGATAAAATTAATGTCGTCAATGTTACACCAATAGTCACACTTAAAAAGGCTACAGAAAAAAAAGTTCCCATGCCGATGGTTAATTTTTCGTGAGGTAGCACCGCATAGGATTGATGAATTGTTCCTACGATTAAAGCAGCAAAGATTACACCAAACAAAAATAAAGGATATATGATTAAGTTAACATGATTTTTAATGATGAATAATAAGAGTAAACTAATTAAACTGCCCACGATACTCATGATAAACATGGGTTTGACTGCAGTGGTTTTATCAATTATTTTGCCACATAAAGGTGACGCAATAATAAATAATACCATCATACAAAGCATAATATTTCCAGTTTTGAGACTGGAATACGACATGGCATTTTGCAAATAAAGCGGTAAGCAAAATAATAAAGACGACCAAGTCATCATAGTAAACGCACGAATACCTAAATTTAGGCAATATTTTTTGTTTTTAAATAATGTCATGTCAAGCAAAGCTTGTGGATTTTTTTTACTGTGAGAAATTAACAATATAAAGCTACAAAGCGTTAGTAAAAAATAAACAATAATAGTAAGAGCCGAAGCTTGATGGATTGAGGCAAGACTAATGACTAAGAGTAAAAATGAAATGCTTAATAATACAACTGACATGCCATTAATATTACGCCAATTAATTCCTTCATTGTCTTTTTCTAAAAGGGTATAAATAAGGCAAAAAGATAAAATGGCAAAGGGTAAGTTAATAAAAAAAATCCACCGCCAATTTAATAAAGCAATAATCCAGCCACCTAAAGTAGGACCCACCGCAATGGCAAACCCCGTCATAATCGTGCAACAGCCTATGGCAAAAGCTTGTTGTTCCTGTGGGAATACTTTTTTTACGATTAATAACGCAATATTTAACGTACTGGCCAAACCGAAAGCTTGTATGATTCGACCTAAAATTAATAAATTAAAAGTGGGCGCTAAACCACATAACATTGATCCGACAACAAATAATGTTGTGCCGGTTAAAAACACTTTTTTCAAATTATTCTGTGATGAAATTTTACCAACAACAATAAACCCAATCGCTGCGACAACGGCATAACTGGTGATGACCCACTGGAGCGCTAAAAGTGAAACATGAAATTGTTGATTGATACTGGCAAGGGCTAAATTCACAATGGTGACATCTAAGTTGATCATTAAAAGCATTAAGCTACAACCAGATAATAGCCACCATTTAACTTTGTTATCTGTAAGAACTTCAGAATAAAACATATTGTTTCCTTTTGTAATTGAATGTTATTTTATAAAAGTTTGTAAAAAGTCTATAGTCACAAATTTGTGAGATGAAAAGTTAAGAGAATGAATTTGACCTAGGGAAATTACTTATTTAAATGTTTTACTCCTAAAAGATACTGTGGAAACTTCTTAGTTGATTTTAATCATTTATTTGCGAGTATCATATTTTCAGAAATGTGTTTAAAATATTATTTATGTAGACTGTTTTCTGAATAAGATAATGATTTTGCCATCGAAATTTATGGATAATTCACTTTAAACTTAAGTTCAACAAATAGAAAACATATTTCAATAAGATATAAACGATGGATGTTATATATAGATACTTACTATTTATTTAGAAGTATTCAAGATTGGAGGGAATAAAAAAAATAATAATTGAGGAATTTTCATGTTTAGTGACGAAGACTATGTCATAGTTTCTGGTTTAAAACGGTCTCCTTCTCTTCCAAAAGATTTATCTAGCTTAGTAGAACCTAATAAGGGTAATAAAGGCTCAGAAGCTTTTAAATCATTTGTCATGGAAGCAATGCGTAAAAACAACTTTTCAAGTACAATAACACCGATACCGCGAATTGCTTCAGACAATGGGCTACACGATGAGCCAACTTTAGAAAATTATAGAGCTGAGTTTGGTCATGCTTATAAACCATAGTTAATTTTATATTCAAAAATCCGACTGATTCACAGCGACAATTTCATTTCCTGTTTGAAGTTGTCGCGCTGTGATTTGGTGATGAATTTATACAAGCAATTGTAACGTTTTAGCAAGATAAACAGCATGAGTTAAATTTTTTGCATTGAGTTTGCGACATATTCTTTTTCGATACGTTTCAATCGTGCTTTTGGTTAATTTTAATATCATGCTGATTTCTTCGGCGGTTTTACCTTGCGCTGACCAATAAAGTAATTCAAGTTCGGATGTGTTGAGTTTTTCGACTGGGGGATCTTGGCGATTCGTGATCACTAAATTTCGATATTTACTGTCGTTGGCAAAACGTGTTGGCGCAAGTTGTGGTAAATATTTTATAAAAATATGGATGGTTTTATCGATATAATCACAACAGAGTAATTCGAAATCATCCACTGTTTGCTGATAATAAGCATTTGGATCAGCAACAGAATGGCTTGAGTTGGCTGCTAAAATCAAACGACAATCCGTGCAATTTCTCGATAAACAATAGATGCGATGAAATCCAAAACTTTTAAAAGTGATAGCGTAAATTTCTTCTTGGATTTTTGACGATTTAGTAAATTCCTCAGCAAAAATAACTCGGTTGTGATTGGTAAAATCAGGACGATTTAAACGATCTGAATATAAATAGCCTTCATCCATATATTTTTGAGTGGCTTTAGGCACATTACTTAACCAAGTAAACTCGCCATTATGCAAATACATAAACACCGCATAAACCTCTAAGTCTGGAATAGGTTTAATCGAGGCACAAATTTTTGTTATTTCATCTGCGTGTGCCATCGTTGGAGAAAGTGGTTTATTCATGTTAGTGCTCAGGAATTTCGATGTGATTAAATGATAATCCCCCGTCAATTTGAATGGTTGCACCTGACATGTAACTTGAAGCTTGACTTGCTAATAATAAAATGACGCCTTCTATTTCTTGCAATTTAGCTGCGCGTTGCATGGGAACCGTTTTAACTGCTTTTTTTCCGTCATCGGTTTTTAAAAATTCTTCAACCATATTAGTGAGCATAAATCCTGGCGCTAATGCGTTGACACGGATATTGTAAGAAACTAATTCGAGACCTAAGCTTTTTGTCATGTGTGCGACCGCTGCTTTAATAGAATTATAAGGGATCAAATCTTTTTGTGTGCGATGGCATAAAGATGAAGCCATATTAATAATTGAACCAGCAATATTTTTTTCGATCATGGATTGTGCTACAGCTTTTGCACAAAACCATGAACCTAATAAATCAACTTGATAAGTACGATCCCAAATTTCTTGAGTGACTTCGTTAAATGGTAAGTAATCAATAATGGCAGCGCAATTAAGTAAAACATCGATGTGATCATATTTCGCGACAATCTGTGAAACAGCTTGTTTAACTGCAGATTCTGAAGTCACATCTAATGTTAAGGCTAAACTTTGACAGGAATGTTGATTAATAAAATTTGTTGTTTGTTGTAAACCTTGCGTATTAATATCTGCATATATAATTGTGGCGCCTAATTTTGCAAAAAGTTGCGCACAATGTTGACCTAATCCTGAACCGGCGCCCGTAATAAAAACAACTTTATCTTGTACGTTAAATAAGGTTTGATAATAATCCATGAGCTTCATCCTTAAAGTGTATTGTTAAATTTTATCATGAATCAAGTTCGTTGGCGAAATATCGTTGAATATTTGTTGATAATTAATTTTGTGATGTTCATGTTGCATCATTGGGATAACAAAATTTTCAGTTATATTTAGCCAAAATTCATTATATAAATATTTTTTTAAAATGTGTGGTTCTTGTTTTGGAAAACACGGACCGTGATTGACTTCTAACAACCAAAGATTTAATTCTTTATCAAATAGATAATCAAAACCAAAAATACCGAATGCTGGATTGGGATTTGAATCTGTGAGTAAAGGAACTTCATTAGATAAGGCACTGATGATTTGACTAATTGATTTTTTTATATCGGGAAAGACAGCATTAAAATGTCCGATGCGAGTAGTAGGCATTTGTATAACATTACTATTATTTGCCGAAGACAAATGCTCGTTTGTTAAATGAATATCGAGTCTATCAAAATCAGAAGCCTGATAATTTTGCTTACTAATATTTAAATAACCATGTGGATATAAAAAAGCGCCGTTAAAATTAGTAATAATCACAAACATTCGCAAACTATATTTATGATTGCCTAATAAATGCGGTGAGCTAATATAATGTTGCAAAATATGTGGACCATCAAATCTTTGATGCGATTGAAAGTGTGTTGCTATTTCATCGAGTGATTGAAATATTTGAATACCTTCTCCATTATTTAAGAGAGAGGGCTTTAAGATCCAAATTAAGTTTTCATCATGATATTTATCTGAAATATCCGCTAAAATTTCCGGATAATTTTCGTCATTAATGATGTAACTGACTGGCATGTGATGTGGACAGTATTTGTTAACTAACCAAGTTAAGCGATGTTTGAATTCTAATATTTCAGTATAAGCTTCATTGAGTTGTAAATGTTGATCAGAAAAAGTGGCATCATCTTTGTGCGAGGCGATGTCATAGCCCAATTTTTTCAACTGTTTTTGCAAATTAAATTGCGCCGGTGATGTTGTATTTTCAAAATAAAATGCGGTTGACATTAGTGACTGCGTTTTTGATATACTTTAAAATTATTATAGTAACAAAATTTTTATTTCATGACATTTTCATTTTATAAAAATAGACTATACTCAGTATTGAGTAGGTAAGCGTAAGATATGATGGAAGTAAACGAGAATTTAGAAATAGTGACTGCACAAAACCTGCCTTGCAACAAACTTTCAGGTGTTGGCCCCCAACTCTCTAAACGACTCCAAAAATTAAATATCTCCACTATTTTTGATTTGTTATTGCATCTACCTTATCGTTATCAAGATAGAACGCGTCTCACGCCTATCGCGCATGTTCAAATTGGTGATTATGCGGTGATTGAAGGCGAAGTGTTTCATAGCGAAATTACAAAAACTCGTCGTAAAAGTTTAATTTGTCGAATTAAAGATGGTAGTGGCATTCTGACCATTCGATTATTTCATTTTTATCCTCAGCAAAGTGAAATGTTAAAGTCCGGCGCTCTCATTCGATGTTTTGGTGAAGCCCGTCAGGGTCGAAACGGCATTGAAATGATCCATCCTGAGTGCCGGCGAATTTTCCCAAATAAACCTGTTGAAGTGGATGAATATTTAACTCCGATTTATCCTTCAACTGAAGGCATTTCACAATGGCAGTGGCGAAAACTCACCGATCAAGCTTTAGCAATGTTAAATCGTCCTAATTTTTTACCTGACTTATTACCAGGTGAATTATTAGCAGAATATCAATTTCCCGATTTAATCACAGCGTTAAAAACCATTCATCGGCCGCCACCGGATATTGCAATCGAATATTTAAACGATACAAAATTACCCGCTTTCAAGCGATTGGCACTTGAAGAATTATTAGCACAACATTTAAGTCTTAAACGATTACGTATGATGTTACAAGCCAATCAAGGCCTCGGTTTTTCAGCACAAGGAAATTTAAGCCAACAGTTTTTAAAAATGTTACCTTTTGAATTAACCAACGCACAAAAAAAAGCGGTAGATGATATTTATTATGATATTACTTTAGATAAACCCATGTTACGTTTAGTTCAAGGTGATGTGGGATGTGGTAAAACTGTTGTGGCTGCGCTCGCTATTTTGCGTGCCATCGAAAATAATAAACAAGCCGTTTTAATGGCCCCCACTGAAATTTTAGCTGAACAACATTTTCAAAATTTTCAGCAATGGTTTGAACCACTAGGCATTAATATTGTTTGGATGGCAGGTAAAGTCAAAGGAAAAAAACGTCAAGAAATTATTAATCAAATAGAAACACATCAAGCGCAAGTTGCGATTGGCACCCATGCTTTGTTTCAAGAAGGCATCGAATTTGCAGATCTGGGTTTAGTGGTGATTGATGAGCAACATCGTTTTGGTGTTCATCAGCGTTTAGCCTTACGTGAAAAAGGTGTGAATAATAATATTTATCCTCACCAATTAGTGATGACGGCAACACCCATCCCGAGAACATTATCGATGTTATTTTATGCTGATTTAGATTGCACGATTATTGATGAATTACCACCCGGTCGCACACCTGTTAAAACGGTTGCCATTCCAACGACAAAACGAGCACAAGTCATCGACAGAGTGCGTCATGCTTGCGCTGAAAAAAAACAAGTCTATTGGGTTTGTACTTTAATTGAAGAGTCTGAAGTATTACGCGCAAAAGCAGCCGAAAAAGTGTTAGAAGAATTAAATGCAAATTTGCCCGAATTTAATATTCAACTAATTCACGGAAAAATGAAACCCATTGAAAAAGAAACCATGATGGCAAACTTTAAGCAAGGTGAGGTTGATTTGCTCATCGCAACCACTGTTATAGAAGTAGGGGTAGATGTGCCGAATGCGAGCTTAATGATTATTGAAAATTCTGAACGTTTGGGATTATCACAGTTACATCAATTACGGGGTCGAGTGGGACGTGGTTCAGCGGAGAGTTTCTGCGTGTTACTTTATCAAACACCCTTATCACAATTAGCAAACAAACGTATTAGTATGATGCGCGAAAGTAATGATGGATTTGAAATTGCGAAAAAAGATTTAGAATTACGTGGTGCTGGTGAAGTGTTGGGTACGAGACAAACAGGTTTAATTAAGTTTCGTGTTGCAGATTTAACAAGAGATAAGCCATTATTAGCGGATGTCCAACAACTCGCTAATCATTTATTGATTCATCAGCAACCATCAGTTGAAGCAATTATTTCACGTTGGTTAGGCCAATCTGAGCAATACGCATCAGTGTAGGCACATGTTTGAATGCTACAAAATGATGTTAAGTAATAAAGTTAAATTACTTAATTTTGCCTTCTTCGAAGATCACATGTTTTCTAACAAAAGGATCGTATTTTTTAAGGCGTAATTTATCAGGTGTATTACGCTTATTTTTTTTCGTGGTGTAATAATAAGAACTTTCAGTTGAAACCATTTTAACTTTTTCACGCATGATTAAACCTCTTCACCACGTTCGCGTATTTGCTGTAGGACTGCGTCGATACCAAGCTTGTCAATGATACGTAAGCCTTTGGTGCTCACTCTGAGTTTGACAAAGCGTTTTTCGCTTTCGACCCAAATGCGGTGTGAATGCAAGTTAGGGAGAAAACGTCTTCTCGTTTTGTTATTAGCATGAGAGACATTATTGCCACTCATAGGACGTTTACCAGTTACTTGACATACTCTAGACATTTTTCTGTCTCCAAATTGCATACACATATTAGATTGAGCCGCACTTTATAACAAAATTAGCCTTGATTTGCAAGAGACTCGCGCGTTATAGTCCATTTGCTTTAATAATTAGTTTGGTTGTCATGACTCTAAGTATCATTATTATTACTCTTAACGAAGCACATAATATCCGAGCTTGCCTACAAAGTGTTGATTTTGCAGATGAAATCATTGTAGTCGATAGTGGGAGTGAAGATGATACGGTTGCTATTTGTCAAGCTCTAGGCGCTAAGGTCATTGAAACGGATTGGCCGGGTTTCGGTCGGCAAAAGAATCGGGCACTTAGTTTGGCAAGTTGTGATTGGGTTTTATCGCTAGATGCTGATGAACGTGTCTCTTCTGATTTAGCCAAGGAAATCAAACAAGTTATCCATCAAACAAGTCAATTTGCTGCATTTAATATTCCCTTTCGTTCACGGTTTTTAGGAAGAGCAGTTCGCTTTGGTGATTGGCGTGGCGAAAAACATATTCGATTGTTTAAACGTCAACAGGCAGAGTTTGATGATGGTGAATTACATGAGAATTTACTGATTGAGGGTGATGTGGGTAATTTATCTCATTTCATCACACACGAACCTTATTTAAATCGCGAAGAGTTAATTCATAAAATAGAACATTATGCGACAAAAGGGGCAGAAGTGAGATTTCATCAGGGTAAAAAGGCAACTCGTTTTACCGCGATTTCACATGCAGCCTGGGCGTTTTGCCGCAATTACATTGTGAAATTGGGTTTTTTAGATGGACGTACTGGGTTTTCTTTGGCTTGTGCAATTACGCATTACACGTATTTGCGCTATCTTAAATTAAAAAATATGTATTCTAATTAAATAGAATAAGCTATCAGCACAAAATGATTTTCGATTTTTATGAATTTCTTATGCTTTACATGTCACCGTAAAAAGCTTAGTAGTAGAATGTTAAGGTATTTTCACTTTAAATCATTATTGAATAAAATGATTTATAATTATTTTAACAAACTAAATTACAAGGAGATGTGATGAAAGATAATAAATCTGGCATTAAAGTTTTAGGTGGCGTTATCCCACATATTTCTGATCATTATGCCGCTAAACCATTAGCTTATGATTTTGATGATATGGAAGCTGAAGAATTTTTACCAGGTGTTCGCCGTATTTATGTTTATGGTACTCAATCACAACTTGTAAAACTTTTTATTGATAAAGGCGCTGAAGTACCACTACATCACCATATCAACGAACAAGTGACTTGGATCACCGCAGGCAAAGTAAGAGTGATATCTCAAAATGAAGAATTTATTGTGGGTGTGGGGCAAGTATTGATTATTCCGCCAAATGTGCCACATGAATTTGTTGCGTTAGAAGATACAATTGATATCGATTTTTTTACGCCGGCAAGACAAGATTGGTTAAATGGGCAAAACCTTTATACTAAATAATGTAGAATGGCTTTTATCTAACATTGTGGTCATCTAAGAAAGCAGAAATATATTGCTCAAACTAGAGTTATTAGTTGGTAAGCTATTTCTAATATATTTGTTATTGAAACATCATTAAACTCTGCAGTTTAAATATCACTTTCTAGGCTCAGAATAAATACAACACATGAGGTTTTCCCAATATACTTGGAAAATATTTTCGTAAGTTTCAAGCTGATAAATGTGAGTCACTATTTCTCGATGTTTTTCAGGGTTTTTTATATTTTTTAACAATTGTTCGGCATTAATAAATTTGGCTAAGGGGAGGAAATTTTTAATAAACTTGAGTGTGCCAATTGCCGCAAGAGGATGCGGAATGCCATTTGCATCACCAACAACTATAATTTTATTTTGATTTAATTCAATTACATTATTAAGTGCAATTAATGGAAGGACGTGATATCCGGTTGCCCAAATTAATTCTTCTGGTTTGGCATTTTTATTAAATTTATAAAACTCATCTGTTTTATTGCCAAATATAAAGCAGTAATCAATGCGAGATTCAGTGAGTAAAAAATCGAGATAAGTTAATTTTTTTCCATCATCACTTTTTGTTTTTATTAATTGAATTAAACGTTTTATATCACTTTGTACGTTGACGTGATCATTAATTGAAGTGTTTTCACGATGCCAATGATAGCCATCACGCTCGACACGAGAATAACCACAAGGGTCACTACTTGGTTTTAAATATAAAGCAGTTAAGCCATCAGCGCTATATTCTGGGAAAGATAATATATTTAATTCTTTTTCTAAATTAAAGTTGAGATAGGTACTACTTCCCGTTGCGACAATGATATAGTCATATTCATGTTGAATTTGATTGATATCGATTTCACTCGCAAATTGACAATCGACATTCGTGCGTTTTAAATAAGAATACATGACGTCTTGGAATGCACCAATGGTAATTCTTAATTTACCTGTTGCACCATCCATGAATGCGCCATGAGTAAAAAATAGTTGATAAAGTTCTTCACCAATAGCTTCTCGTAAGTAACGTTCGGCAAATTTAAAAGAAATATTTTGTGGCCGTAAAAAATTGTTTTCAAATTCACGTTTTTCTGCAAGCGTGATTTTAAAACCAATACGACAAAGTCCAACCGCAAAAAATAAGCCTGCAAGACCTGCTCCAATTATTGCAATATGTGGTTTGAAATGGTGATTAACTTGTTGTTTAGTGTAAATATCATTCAAGGATTGTTGAATATTTTCTGGGAGTGGGTTCATATTTTGTTGTAGTTGCAATATTAAATTTTCAATTTTTTTAAGTTCTTCATTGTAGTGAAGCCATTCACAGCTATCGTATAACTTAGAACGAAAATCTAAAAAGCCAATGTCTGAATTTTCTTTTAAAAATTGACGACCTGTTTTGACTAATTCATGTGTTCTTTCAGTCGTCGCTTTCTTGATATTTTGTGATGAAACATTCATTTAACTGTGGTGCTCAAAAACTTTTCCCATATTATATCTGGCGATATGCTTTCGTAGCAAGCTGGAAATACGGTGGCTTTTTGAGAATAACTACATTGTTTATTTAAACAAGGGCTGCATGCAAAATTACTACTGATGTGAATTTGCTTGTCCCCCATTGTGCCAGTTAATTTGGCATTGGTTGCGCCGTAAATTGAAACAGTAGGGGTGGAAAATGCAGCCGCCATATGAGCAAATCCGGTATCAACCGCAACAACATAAGCCGCGTTCGCAATAATCGGCGCCATTTCACTAATTGTTAAAAAAGGTAGAACTTCACAATTTGGTACCAGCCTAGCAATCTGATTGGATAACGCTTGTTCTTGTTCATTTCCCCAAGCTAATTTAATTTTTAATTTGTGTTGAGTAATAATTTTGGCTAATTCAATCCAATAGGAATCAGGCCATTGCTTTGTTACCCATGTCGTGCCATGTAAAAAAACAATATATTTATCCTCAGCAGGTTGGAGAAAAAAACGTTTATCGATACCGTAATTGGGTGCAGTCTCAGGCAGGGGATAATTCAACGCGCTCGCCATTAATTGTCGACAACGGGTAATGGCATGTTGTTGCCAAGGAATGTGATAACGGAAGTGATAGAAACGAGAGGCGAATCGACCTTCTCTTGCTGAGTCTTTAGCAAGACCTGCGATTTTTCCTCTGGCATTTATAGCTATTAATGCGCTTTTAATTAAACCTTGTAAATCGATAATCAAATCATATTTGTGTTGGCGTAGAGCGTGACGAAATTTAAATAACTCTCTTTTGACAAGAGACTGAAAAGGATGTTTGCGCCAGGACCTGATATTAACAGGAATAATAGTATCCACTTTTTGATGCCAACTTGGAATGCTCGCAAATCGCTCTTCAACAACCCAATCAAAAATATAATCGGGGTAGTGCGTGCTTGCATCTGTTAAAGCGGGTAGGGCATGAATCACATCACCCATTGACGTGGTTTTAACAATTAAAATGCGTTTCATTGATTCACCATTAAATCTGCTTGTGCTTTTTTAACTAATGCAGGTGTTAATTGGTTTAAACAATTCATATGTTGTAGTGGGCATTCACGTTTAAAACAAGGGCTACATTCTAAATGAAGTGAAACTATTTTGATTTGTTGTCCAAGCGGTGGTGTGAAACTAGGATCAGATGATCCATAAATCACAATCGTAGGTTTTGTTAACGCGCAAGCGATATGCATGAGTCCAGAATCATTGCTGATCACGAGTTTTGCCAACGATAATAATGCAATGGCTTCTGCTAATGTTGTTGCCGTGAGATCGATGCATTGCTTATTAGTGAGTGACATGATGTTATCGACTTGTTGCTTGTCACCTTTACCTCCTAATAACCAAACTTGCCAATTTTCAGAAATTTTTTCATTGGCGATTTCGGCAAAATATTTTTCTGGCCAACGCTTAGCTTCGCCAAATGCCGCACCGGGACATAGAATAAGTATGGGTTTGTCTTGTGATAATTGATATTTGGTAATGGTTTTATTAATAGTAGCATCATCGATTTGTAATTTTGGCCAAGGTAATTTTGAAGGTAACATTTCATGAGGGGGATAAGCTAATGCCGCAAAACGTTGGATCATTTTGGGATATTTCGCTTTAACTAATTTGCGATGATCATTTAATAATAAAGAACGATATTCTTTATTCCAACCAGTGCGTAATGGGATCTTTGCAAAATAAGGAATTAACGCAGACTTAAATGAATTTGGTAAAACGATAACGTGATTAAAATCATAATCTTGTAATTCTTTGCCAATTTTATAGCGTTTTATTATACCTAATTCACCATGCTTTAGTGGTAACTCGATAGCTTCTTTTACTTCAGGCATAAAATTTAAAATGGCATGCGACCATTTTGGCGCAAGAACAGTAATTTCACAATTGGGGTCGACTTCTTTTAATACCTTGTAGAGAGTTTGCGACATCACCATATCACCAACCCAAGCAGGACCGATAATGAGTATTTTTTTATGGTTAGCCATTAAAGTTTAGTTATCTTGATCAATTAAAATAAATTCTGCTTCACAATAAGGACACACTTCACGCCCCGTTTCTTCAATTGGCAAATAAACACGAGGATGCGCATCCCAAACACGCATGTCTTTTGTAGGACATGATAATGGTAGATCGGCATGAGTCACTTCATAACGACGTTCTGTATTTGCCTGTTTTTTATCAACATTTGACATATTGTTTCCAACCCTTTACGTCTAGACCGTGTATTTTCTGATACATTGCCTTGAAACGCAATATCTGATCGAGAATCCTGTTAACTAGAAAAATATCGATTGCCAGATTGCGGTGACACGTTCACGTTCATCTATAAAATAATCCTTTGAAACGAGATTCTTTTTTAGTTGTAATGCTAATTGTTGTGATCGTTGTAAATAAAGATCATTGATATTAATGAGCGCATCAGCTGTGTCATGGGTTAAAATATTTAATTCTTTGAATCGTTGGAGTAATAGCTGATTGTTTGTTAATGAAAGTAAATCATGATGATTTTTGACATGAATTAAATATAAATATTGCACGATAAATTCGATATCAATTAACCCCCCTTTGCATTGTTTGATATTGATTTTATCTTTGATTTTGCTTGCATGGATTTTCAGCATTTGTTCACGCATTTCAATGATCCGATTTTTGATTGTATCTTGATCTTGTTCTTGTAGTAAGGCTTCTTTTTTTATTTCAATGAATTTTTTTCTGATATGTTCTGGACCTGTTATTACTCTTGCGCGAGTTAATGCTTGATGTTCCCATGTCCACGCTTTTTGTGTTTGATATTCATGAAAAGCATCAATTGTTGAAATAAGTAAACCAGATTGGCCAGAAGGTCTTAATCGGGTATCAACATCATATAAACTACCACCACTACTACGCAAGTTTAAAAAATGAATAATTCTTTGTGACAAACGGGTATAAAATTCATGAGTAGATATTGGATTAACGCTTTGGGTTATATCTAATTTTTGATCTTCTTCATAAAGAAAAATTAAATCCAGATCAGAACTATAATTTAATTCAAAGCTACCGAGTTTCCCATAAGCAATGATAGCAAAATTAGGGTTATCATTCGGCGTAATTGGTGAGCCATATTTGTTAACCAATTTATACCAGGTTCGATCTAATATTGAAGTCAATATAACGCTTGCGATGTTACTTAAATAATGACCTACTTCTCGTGAAGATAGTTGATGGAATAATTGGTGATTTGCTACCTTCATCGCTTTAGATTTTTTAAAACGATGTAGTGTATTTAAATAAACTTCTTCATCATCGATTTGAATTTTTAATAATGAATTTTCTAATTCTCGTTTTAGTATAGATAATTCCATTTCACAATTGTTAAATCTGGCATCAAGAAGTTCGTCAAGTAATATAGGGAATGCCGCAATTTTTTCAGCTAATAGCCTGCTTTTCTGACATAGATTGACGA
The DNA here is from genome assembly GCA_964352985.1 of uncultured Legionellales bacterium. Taxonomy (GTDB): domain Bacteria; phylum Pseudomonadota; class Gammaproteobacteria; order JAHCLG01; family JAHCLG01; genus CAYGUK01. The sequence continues at coordinate 31,210 of CAYGUK010000008.1, read as the reverse complement.
CATGTTTTAAGCTGTTTGGATTTTCTAATAATAAAACAAAATAGGAGCTACGATGCATGATGGATTCGATAAGTGTAATAACACGACGTAACGTTATTTCAGGTTTCTTGGTGTTGATGATGTGTTTTAAGAGTAAAGGCATGATTTCTCGTAGTCTTTGTTGTCCACGGCCCATTAGTTTTCTTGTTTTTGGATTTTCATGTAAACTTTGTAATAATTCCCAAGCCACTTTTCCATCTTTGAAATTTAATTTTTCTAAACATTCATAGGCAAGCGGTGGTTTGATTTGCCCTAGCCAAATGCTGGCTAAAATATCAGTATTTTTATCTTGCCTTTGATTATCTTCTTTTGATGTAATCATATTGTTAAAATGAATTTCGCTTTTATTCATGTGATGTTTTAGTTGCTCATGAAATGAAGACCAATCAGGAAATCCCATGGCATAAGCAAGTCTAATTTTAGCAATATTATCTTTGGGTAAATCTTGTGTTTGTTGATCATGATAAGCTTGTAATCGATGTTCGCAATTACGTAGGAAAATATAAGCCTCAATTAATTCATCAACCACTATTGCATTGAGATATTGCGCATTTTTGAGATAGGGTAAAATGTGAAGTAAATAAGTTTTTTGTAGATTCTTATCTTGTCCCCCTCTGATAAGTTGAAATACTTGAGCGACAAATTCAATTTCTCTAATACCACCTGCGCCACGTTTAATATTATTTTGAAGTTGTTTTATTTTCACTTCACGTTGAATTAATTTTTTTAAATTCCTGAGTGAGTCAATGACACTGTAATCAATATAGCGTCGAAAAACAAAACGATTAATAATCGTTATCAAATGATCTGCATGATTAATATTTTTATTTAACAATCTTGCTTTTAATAAAGCATATCTTTCCCATTCACGGCCCTGTTGTTGATAATATGTTTCCATGGCATTTAAACTCATGACTAATTGGCCACCACTGTCGCCATAAGGTCTAAGACGCATATCAATGCGAAAAACAAAACCTTGATCTGTTGTTTCATCGATTACTTTTATCAACTGTTGAGCGAGTTTTGTAAAAAAAGTATCTGTTGTGAGTTCTTGATTTTTATTTTTTATGATGGTCATTTCTGGATATGCAAAAATTAAATCTAAATCGGATGATAAATTTAATGCTTTACCGCCAAGTTTACCAACCGCAATAATCATTAATTCCTGTGGCTTTTGCTTACTATCTAAAGGTTGGCCATAGCGTTCACTGTGCCACGCTGATAAAATATTTAGCGTTTGAACTAAAATACATTCTGCGAGAATGGAGAGTTCTTTTATGGTTTGAGCCAAATCGGCAGTTTGCGTTAAATCTCGCCAAATGATCCGCATCATTTCTAAGTGACGATAATATCGTAGTGCCGCCATTAATTCTTTTTCATCTTTAGCTTGATAAATATATTGTGAATAACGTTTGATGAAATCATTTTTTTTGAAATCTTTATTAAATTCACCTTGAGATACTAGCGTACAAAAATGATCGAAATATTGAATACTATTTAAGGCGAAATATTCACTTGTCGCTAATACTTTGGGTAAGAATGCAATTATATTCTTATTAATAGGTAAATTTTTTTCTTTAATTAGCTTAAATAATTCTTGCCAGTGGTTGTCTACTTTATTTTGTAACTCGCTGGGTATTTTTTTTAAATTCTGATAAAAAACATGTTCCATGATTTTTTTTATTCACCTAATGTAATGGCCATATCCACATGACGAGTGGCACACTAAAAAATAATATGATAATTTCTAGTGGTAGTCCCATGCGCCAATAATCGCCGAAGTGATAACCCCCCGGGCCCATTACCAATGTGTTATTTTGATGTCCAATGGGTGTGAGAAAAGCACAAGATGCTCCCACTGCAACAATCATGAGAAACGGATCGATATTATAATGAAGCGTTTGCGCGATACTAACCGCAATAGGCGCCATCACTACAGCGGTCGCGGCATTATTCATTACATCTGATAATGTCATGGTGATCACTAATACCAGACTTAAGATAAACCAATGTGGCATGTGCTGGGATAAGTGAACTAATCCTGATGCAATAAGTTCTGTACCACCACTACTTTGTAATGCATTTCCAATGGGGATCATTGCGCCGAGTAAAACTAAAACAGAAAAATCGATGCTTTCATAAATTTTACGCGGTGAAATAATATTAAATACTAGTAATACGATGATAACAACAGCAAAAGCAATGGTGATGGGAACAATCCCTTTTGCTGCGAAAAACAAAGCAATTATAAATATAACCAATGGAAAAAAAGCTGTACGGGGTAATCCGATTTTAAGGCCACGTTCAGCTAGTGGTAAAAATCCTATTTCGGAAACGGTTTCAACTAAATTATCGGCTTTTCCTTGGAGTAATAAAACATCCCCTGCACGAAGACCCACATTGAGTAATCGTCTGTTAAAAGCATGTCCTTGTCTAGCTAAGGCTAATAAATTGATATTAAATTTCGAACGTAATCTTAATCTTTGCGCGGACCGTCCTTCTAATCGTGAAGTGGGTGGTACAACGACTTCGATAACACCAATATTTTCAGAGCTTAAAAGATCAAATGACACACTTTTACTACCAACCAGGTCGATTTTATTTGTTTGTAGTAACTTTTCTAAATCATCAGTAGACGCTTCAATAATTAAAATATCATTTTCTTGCAAAATATCATCATATTTTAATCTTAAGCGTTTACGACCATCACGAATAATTCCTAATACAATAATTTTCCCACCAGCAATACTTTCAAATTCAATAAGTGTTTTGTTTAAAATGTTAGAATCACTCGGAATTTGAATTTCAGTAATATAATCTTGAATATGAAAGGCATCATCGGCAGCTTTATTGTTTAATCTTTCTTTAGGAATAAGTCGCCAGCCAATCAAAACGATAAACACTAATCCGACTACTGTGAGCGATAAACCGACGGGTGTAAAATCAAACATTGAAAAAGGTTTACCTAAGGTTTCAGCACGAACACTTGCGATTAAAATATTGGGTGGCGTACCAATTAACGTAATGAGTCCACCTAGTATCGAAGCAAAAGCTAACGGCATTAAAATTAATGCTGGTGAACGATTATGTTTTCGCGATGTTTCCATTGCAATTGGCATTAACAATCCAAGCGCGCCAACATTATTCATGAATGCGGAGAGTAACGCTGCAATTAAGGTTAAAATCAAAATATGCAAAAATTGGTTATAAGTGATACGTGTAATTTGTTTAACAAGGTAAGCGACAACACCTGAGCTTGCAATAGCCGCTGAAATAATCATGACTTCGGCAACGGTGATAACAGCGGGATTGTTAAAACCACTGAAGGCTTCATTATAAGGAATGACACCCGCGATAACAGCTGCGATTAATGAAAAAAAAGCGACGACATCATAACGCCATTTGCCCCAGATAAATAAAATGAGAGCAAAAATCAATATCGAGAAGACAATGATCTGTCCAGCGACCATTTATATACCTTTATAATCTGTTTGGTAAGTAAGAAATCGACTGGTTTGATTATCAACAAAGTCACTTGAGGATGCAACTTTAAGCTATTATTCTTAAAAATTAACTTCTTGACTTTAATAAAAATATGCGTACAGTGGCGGTTAAAGAAAATAATTGAGGAATAATTATGCGTAAAATTCTGACTCTTTTCATTGTCATTATTATATTAATTGCAGGTTCTCCCTTTGTGATGGCTTACGTCGCAAAAAATAAATTAGAAAAACTCATTACAAAAATTAAGTCTTCACAAGGATACGATATACAGTTAACAAATTATCATATCGGATATTTGCACTCGAGTGCTGATCTTGTTTTTAAAATTACTAATCCTAATTTGTTAAAAAGTATTCAAGATATTAAGGCAATCACTCACGGTGAAGCTAATGTTTATGGCGATTATGTGATACATGAAAAAATCAGTAATGGTCCATTATTCAAAGTGGGTGATCATTGGGTAGTTGGTATTGCCTATATTGATCATGAATTCCCAATTAATCCTTTTATCCAAACACTATTTAAAATGTTTTCTGCAAATGGTCTAGTGATAAAAGGTGATACCTTAATTAAATTAAATGGTGATTATGAAATTAACTTTGATAATAAACCACTAAACTTTGATTATAATTTATCAAATGAAGGGATTGAGATTCACTACGGCGGTATTAAATTTAATTTAAATTTGGCAAATAAATTTCAAGCAAATAGTTTTAATTTTCAATTTTTACCACTTTCTGTAAAAATACCTTCAAATACCTTTAGTACTTCAGGGCTATCAGCAGTTGGAAAATGGTATCGTGATAAAAATAATATTTGGTCGGGTGAATCTGAATTAACGCTCCCCTTTATTAAATTTGTTGGTGATAATATAAATTTTGATTTATCTAAACTAATGGTCACAACTAAAGGTGAAGCTATTAATAATAAATACAATTTTATAATTCAGTCAACGCTAGCGCAGTTAGATTACAATAATTCGAAATTTAGCAATGCAAATTACTTATTTAGTCTAAAAGGCTTGAATGCAAAAATATTTGATTCACTTTCAAAAGAAATGAGAATTAAATTGAACCAAGCAAAATCTTCCTATCAACAAAAACAAATATTAGCAAATATTCTTTTAGAAAATATAAATGCGTTAGAACAAGGTAGTGAATTAAATTTTGTTGTGAAAAATTTCCAAGTGCCAGACGGCCAAGTGAATGTTGCATTACATGCCGTTATTGCAGAACCGGTATCTTTCAACGTTCATAACAAGAAAGAGTTCGATACTGCAATAAATGGATTGATGAAAAAAGTACATGCTGAATTAGTGATTACTATCCCAGTTAAGTTTCTTACTCAACTTATAACTAATACACAGAATATTAATGATTCGACAAAAATAGAAAAAGAACTTGACCAATATGTGCAGCAAGGAATTTTAGCTAAAAATGATGGTTACTACCGAATAAACGCTGTGTATGACTTAGGCAAATTAACAGTCAATGGTAAATTGTTTTCTTAAATTTATTAAAAGTTTGACTATTATCTATCATTCAATATGATAGATAATAGTCTATAGTTTTTAATAGCCATTACGTTTTTAGGAGAGTCATACAATGCGCAAGGGTTTAGCCTTTTTTATTTTGATCGTGGTTATTGTTGTTGGGCTTTTACCGTTTGGAATGGGTTATTTAACAAAATCAAGTATCGAAAATCTATATCAAAAATTTTCACAATCTAGTCCTTACGAAATTAAAATAATTAAATATGATATGGGGTGGCTAAGCTCAACTGCTGAAATACAAATTACAATTAAAGATCAAGCTTTGGATAAAGAGTTTCAACAATTACTTTACAAAGTAGATCGTAATGGTCAAGTTAAAGAACCACGATTTATTATAAAAGAGGATATACAGCATGGGCCCTTGGTGTTAGTGAAATCAGATGGCAAGATAGAATGGGAGATTGCGCGTGGTCATGTTTACTCCCAAGTTATTTTTGAACCTGAAACCGCTAAAGTATTACAACAATATCTAGGTGCAATTCCAAATTTCCATGGTAGTTCTTTAATCGACTTAACGGGGGATTTCCATTTTGCTGCTGAAATTTCACCCATCAATGTAAAAGATAAATCTGGTGTGAATTTTACATGGGGTGGCGCACATTACAATGGTACTATCTATGCTGGTTTAAATCGAATTGCAATGTTTGGTGAAATTAAACCATTTAATTTAAGCATTGGACCACTGACTGCTTCTTCAAGTTCTTTAGAATTTGATAGCGATATTAAACTTTATAAAGGTTCACTTTATATTTACAGTGGACATGTTGATATTGGATTAGGCAAATTTCAAGCAAAAGTAGCGGATGATAATATTTTATTAGAAGGTGTGAACCTTGCAACTAAGCAAAGTATCGAAAATGGTTTATGGAATGGTAACTTTGAAATTAAATTTGCTAAGCTTATGGTTAATGATAAAAATTATGGTCCATCAAATTTGAATTTTGCAATGAAAAATCTTGATGCTGAAAGCTATAGTAAGTTCCAAGAAATGATTCAAAATGTTAATGATATTTCTTCTCATGAACAACAGGCACAAATCATGATGAAGGCGATGCCATTATTATTGAAAACGCTTGAAAATGGTGCTGTGATTGATCTTTCACAATTAAATGTAACAACGCCGGAAGGATTTGTTGCGGTTAAAGCCAATTTAAGTTTACCTAAACAAACGCAATCTCCAGGTAACTTTATGGCGGGAATCCAGCAGTTAATTAAATCGGCAAAAGCAAATGTCGACGTCAAAATTCCTGCAAAGTTACTTCAAGTTTTGGTGAAGCAAAAAACAGCAAATATGCTGATGTATAAAAATAAATTTTCTAATAGTAATGCGACACCAATGACACCTGAAGAAATTCAACAACAAGCCGAAGATATGACAGAAACGCAAATAACGAAATATCAGCAGGCTGGGTTGCTCAAACAAGAAGGGGATAATTACGAAATTAATGCGGTGTATGATAACGGTCAGTTAAAAGTAAATGGCAAACCATTTTCGCCCGATATGATGCATTAATTGTAATGGTGTTTTCTTACTTTATGAAAGTAAGTTAAGAGACAAACCTATAATCAAAGTGAAAAAATCTCGGTTTATAATGATCGAGATTTTTCGCAATATTCCCTAGGTGAATGACGACTTAGTGGAATTTGCAATAGATTTAGATAAGGAGAAGATCATGCGCAAAATTTGGTTACTTATTATAGTTATTATATTAGCGGCGATTGTGTTATTTGCACCTTATGTTTCTGGCATTATGACCGAAAAAAGTTTGGAAAAAGCAATTAAAACAATGTCATTTGCGCCATCCTATAAAGTAGAAATTACTAAATACGATCGAGGTTGGTTTAGATCGAAAGTTGAAATGCAATTATTTGTCTTTAATCCAAATTCTTATAGTGGGCATAATCAATCAAAAATGATTAAAGTAGGCAAAATAGAGGGTTGGGTGCAACATGGGCCTCTATTAATAACAATGAATGATAAAGATGAAATTCATTGGGATTGGGGGAGAGGCTTTTTATATTACACTTATGTATTCCCTAAAGAAGCCATTGATGATTTAAATCATGCAATAAGAATGGTACCTCAAATTCATGGTACGACATTATTTACATTAACTGGGAATTACGACTGGCATTTAAAACTTGAACCCATTAATTTTTTCAAAAAACAAAATGATTTGAAATTTACTTATCCCGGTGCCCAACTAAAATTACAAACAAATTCAACATTCAATATTTTGGATACAGATCTTACGTCTATGCCACTTACTGTGGAAGATAATAAAGGTAATAAATTATTGATGGGCCATGTTTCTGCTGTTAGTAAAACTAATCGTGATAACCCTTATCACTTGTGGGTTGGTAATGGCGAGCTTACTTGGCAGGGTTTCCAATTTAGTATGAAAGGCCAACAGTATTTAGATATTTCTGGCGTAACGTTGAATTCCTCTCAATCATTGGATGGCAAATATGTTGGCGGAGAGATCTCGGGCAAAATAGAAAGTATCACCGTATTAAACGAGAAATATATTGATAATAATTTTAAATTTAGTATCACAAATCTTAATGCGGAAGCGTCAGGTGAATTTATAGAGTTTATGAAAAACATTCAACGTGAAGAATTATCACCCGAAGAATTTAATATGAAAATGATGACCCAAATTCCTACAATGATTAAGATGTTTGCCGATGGTGTTAAAGTTAATTTAAATATTGATACAAAAGCACCGGAAGGACTGATTAGTCTCGCTATATCTGCGGAGTTAGGAAAAGTACCACATGAGGGTGGAATTCAAGCAGCGGAAGGTATGATCACAAAAGCGAATGCAGTGCTTGATTTTTCTATGCCTAAAGCACTCTTAATGCGATATATCACCTCAGAAAAATTATCCGTTTTAAAAATACGTATGAGTCATGGCAGTGCGGATCTACAAAACTTATCACCTAATGAATTAATGCAACGTGCAAAAAGTGATGCAGAAGATGAATATCAGAAAGTGTTGCAATCTAAATTTATCAAAGAAAATGGTGATAAGGTTGAAGTTCATGTTAATTATAAAGATCAGAATCTTAAAGTGAATGATGTGGCTGTGCCATTGGGGCAGTTTTTTCATTGATTTACTGAGTAATAATATTTAGATAAAAAAAGGCTTGATATTAATCAAGCCTTTTTTAATTGAAGAAGAAAAATTATTTTTCTTCTTGTCTTAAATGGGTAAATGTTTCATTGATACCAAATTCTTTGTAGTAATCAATGGTTTTTTGAATACCATCTTTAAGTGATGTTTTTACTTCCCAACCAAAATCAGCTTTAGTACGACTAGGATCAAGCAAAATAGTGAATGCATCATCAGGATTACGATCTATTACTTCGACTTCTTTATCTAATTTGATATCTAATGCTGCAATTGTGGCATCAAATAATTCTTTAATTGAATAATCACTACCTGATGAAATATGGTAAGTGCCATTACCTTTACCATCTACAGCAGACATTACACAATTTGCTAAATCTTCAATGTAGATGAAATCACGACGAGTATCCATCACAAAACAAGGTTTATTAGCAGTTAAACGACTATAAAAAGTAGGTAATGGTCCGCTAATATTGCGTGGGCCGTAAGCATTGGCTAAACGAAATGTCACATAACTCATTCCTGAAATTTGGATATATTGTTCACCTGCTGTTTTAGATACGGCATAACTACTATTTGCTGCATCGATATGGTGATCTAATGTGATAGGTTGTTCTTTAGGATTTAAGCCATAGCATAGTGCTGTTTGGAAATAGATAATACGATTACAATCAGCGGCCTGAGCGGCTTTAACAACATTAACAGTACCTGTTACATTGGTACGAGCATCTTCTTCCCAATTGTCAGGGTTTTTGTAAGCTGCAGCAGCGTGTATCACTAAGTCAGGTTTTTGTTCGCCAATCAAATCATGCATTAAGCTTTCTTCAGCGATTGTGCCTTCAATAAATCTATAATTTTCGTGTTTTTGGACTGAGTCGCGACGACCTGTTGCAAAATTATCGATACCAACCACTTTATCGCCACGAGCTAATAATCTGTCTATAAGTGTGGAAGCAACAAAACCAGCTGCGCCTGTAACAAATATTTTCATAAAACCGGTTCCTTCTATATTTGATTGTAGATATAAAATAAGATGCGAATTATACCTATCATTAGATATTAAGGCCAATAGTTAATATCAACATTGTGAGATAGCAAATAAATATTGTCAAAGGTAGTTACTTTGTAACTATATTGCTGAGTATGTTGATTTAACCGGACTTTTTGTTCTCTGTTAGACTTCAAGTCTGATTTAATAAATAATCAACTTAAAATTGAAGCAATATGTTGTGATGAGTGACCACCACCATAAAGTGATACTTCTTTTCCTTGATGATTGATTCGGTTATTCACAATATTACCTAATTGAGAAAATTCATTTTGTGGGACTAATATATTCCAATCATTTTCGATTAGCTCTACCCATTCTGTTTGATCACGCACAGTTACACAAGGTACCCGGTAGAAATAAGCTTCTTTTTGGACGCCACCTGAATCAGTAATGATCAATTGAGCATTTGCTTCTAATGCTATCATTTCTAAATAGCTAACGGGTTCTATTAATTTTATATGATTGGTTAATTCAGAAAGTAAATTATTTTTTTCAAGAATATTTTTTGTGCGCGGGTGTAAAGGTAAAACTAATTTTGTTGTTTTAGATATATCGTTTAACTGTTGGAATAGTTTAGTTAATATTTGAATATCATTAGTATTTTCGGCGCGGTGAATTGTAGCAAGAATATAATCTTTTTTATTAAGGTCGTTTGAACTTAATATTCGAGTATTTTTCATTGCTTTATCTTTATAAAATAATGCGGCATCATACATTACATCACCCACAAGATGTATTGTTTCTTTTGATAAACCTTCATTCGTTAAATTTTTTACTGCGGTTTCTGTTGGGCAGAAAAGATATTCAGATAGTTGATCAGAAACAATTCGATTTATTTCTTCTGGCATATTACGGTTAAAAGAACGTAAGCCTGCTTCCACATGCGCTACTGGAATATGTAATTTAACACTCGCAAGTGCTGCGGCAAGTGTCGAATTGGTATCTCCATAAATCAACACAAGATCGGGGTGTTGTTCAATTAATACCTGTTCAATTTTTTCAAGCATTACACCTGTTTGCTTTCCATGACTTCCTGAACCTACATTAAGATTAAATTTGGGTAAGGGAATATTGAGTTCATCGAAAAAAACTGATGACATGTTATCGTCGTAATGTTGGCCCGTATGGAGTATAGATTCTTCAATTGTATCGGCTTCATTTAATGCTCGAGATACGGCCGCAGCTTTAATAAACTGAGGCCGTGCTCCTACAACACTTATAATCTTAAATGACATGTTGGGATCTATTCCTATAATTTTTTATAGTAGTTCAATGACACTATCGGTGATGAATCTAATTTCATCTAATTCCAAGTATGGATGCATGGGTAGTGACATAACACATTTTGCAACTTTTTCTGATATAGGAAACTCGCCCTCACGTAAACCAAGATACGCAAAACCTGGTTGAAGATGTAAAGGAATGGGATAATGAACTGCTGTAGGAATGTTTTTTCCTTTTAATCCTTCGATAACGTGATCACGGTTTTCAACTTGAATCGTATATTGAGCGTAAACACTGGTATTTTCAGGTATGATAAAGGGTGTAATTACTTTATCTTGGAATAATTCTGAATAAGCGTTGGCAACAGATTGACGTTTAGTAATTTCATCTTCAAAAATATCGAGTTTTGCTAATACAATACCTGCTTGAAGTGTATCGAATCGACTATTAACACCTATTAGTGGATGGTTATAACGCTTGTCTTGTCCATGAACTCTAATTTGGCTAATTTTATTTGCAAGGGTTTCATCACTTGTAAAACAAGCACCACCGTCACCATAACAACCTAAAGGTTTAGATGGGAAAAAGCTAGTTGTAGCTAATGTAGATAAATTACAAGATCGTTTACCGTGGTAGGTCGCACCAAAACTTTGCGCACCATCTTCTATAACAGTTAGATTATGTTTATTTGCAATTTCGTTAATGGTATTAAAATCAGCAGGCTGACCATATAGGCTTACTGGAATAATTGCTTTTGTTTTATCTGTGATGGCAGCTTCAATTTTATTTGCATCGATATTGTAAGTTTTTTCACAGATATCTACCATAACGGGTTTTGCACCAAGTAATGCAATAGTTTCAACTGTTGCAATAAATGTGAAGGGTGTAGTGATAATTTCATCGCCGGGCTTAATATCTAAAGCCATCATTGCGAGTTGTAACGCATCAGTTCCATTACCACAAGTGATAGCAAATTTTGCACCACAGAAATCTGCGAGTTTTTGTTCGAGGGTGCTCACTTCAGGACCCATAATAAATTTACCGTGTTCAATAACTTTTTGTATATTGTTATCAACAGTTTCTTTTATACGATTATATTGAGTTTTTAAATCCACAAATTGCATGTCACTTGTATCCTTTTTAATTAAACTATAAAACATTCGCCATTAATTACGCGATAGATTTTTCCGCTATGTTGACAAGTTGTTTCCCCTTGTCCTTTTAGAGGTAAATCAAGGCGCTCGCCAAATTCACTCATCCAACCGATTTGTTTTGCAGCCACACCAACCATTAAAGCATAATCAGGGACGTCGCGATTTACCACGCTACCGGCACCAACAAAAGCAAAACGTCCGATGGTAATCCCGCAGACTATAGTGCAATTTGCTCCTAATGTTGCACCTTGTTTAACAAGCGTATCTCGGTATTCATTTTTTCTTTCAACGGCTGAACGCGGATTATAAACATTTGTGAAAACCATGCTAGGACCGCAAAATACATCATCTTCCAGAAAAACATTATCGTAGACTGAAACATTGTTTTGGATTTTAACGTTATTACCAATTTTAACGTTGTTGCCGACAAAAACATTTTGACCTAGTGAACATTTTTCACCAATTTTAGCGTCGCCACAAACATGCGCGAAATGCCAAATCCGGCTACTTTTACCAATTTCAGCGCCATCATCAACGATGGCAGTTTCGTGTTGAAAATAATCAGTCATATTAAATCTCTAAAGGTAAATTAACAGTTACATCATCACGTGCAGAGCGATAAGCCGCAATGAGTAATTCTAATGAGTGTAATCCTGAAATACCATCAGTCGCAGCAGTTGCTTTTCCGCGAAGGACATCTATTACATTTTGATAATAATAAGTGTGACCAAACCCAACAGCATTTGTTGCTTCTTCTGAGGCTTGTTGAATTGTATCATCTTCTGGTTGTTGATCAGCAAATTCCCAAACGGAAATATCATTTACTGATTTACCACCAATGACGACTGTGCCTTTTTCACCTAGAACAGTAATTGAGCCTTCCAAATTTTTAGGATAAGTTAACATGCTCACGTTTAATGAACCTAATGCACCATGACGCCAACGGATATTTAAAACCGCACTGTCTTCAGTTTCTATTTTTCGAGCTTGAGTTGCAGTAAAAGCTTGAATACTGTCAACTGGACCAAATAAATAATGCAATAAGTCAACATAATGGCTTGCTTGATTCATCAATGCGCCACCATCAAATTCCCAAGTACCTAACCAGGGAGCATTGTCGTAATATTCCTGAGGCCGTGTCCAAAACACATTAACATTGATTTGATAAATTTTACCAAATCGATTTTTATCAATTGCTTGTTTTAATAGTTTGATGGTAGGGGTATTACGATTTTGCTTAACGATAAATAATTCTACGCCATGTTGTTTGCACTGCTTTACCATTTCGACCCCATCAGCCCATTTTGTCGCCATTGGTTTTTCTGAAACTACGTGAATATGATTTCGAGCAGCATTAATAGTTTGTTCGGCATGTAATCCACTTGGTGTGCAAATTGAAACGATATCTAAATTGGCTTTTGATAACATGTCATTTAAGTTTTGATAAGTATCGATAGAATATTTATCCATGACTTTTTGTAATGCACCTTCATTTACATCAAATGCAGCGCATAAAGAGAGATCACTTTCAAATTGCTTAATTGCAGTCATGTGTTTATCTGCAATGCGGCCACAACCGATAATGCCAACTCGAATTTTTCGATCTGAAATGATGTTATTTTTCATAGTAATGTTCCTTATTGGTTTATGCTGAAATGATATGTTCAGTTGGTTCCTTGTAATAAACACCACGCGTGTCGATGATTAATTTCGAATTTGCTTTGATTAAAGGCCAATCGAAAGCATCATGTGCCGTTGAAATTAAAACACAGTCGAATTCTTTTAAATTTCTCTCATTAATTTCGACATTTTCAACACCGAGATTAATGTGAATTCGATTACTAGAAAAATTCTTAACATGAGGATCGCTGTAAGAAACATTCGCCCCCTTATCTAATAGCATATCGATTAAGTGTAATGAGGGAGATTCCCGCATGTCATCAACATTTCGTTTATAAGCAAGACCTAAAATTAATATTTTACTATTTTTTACAGCTTTACCATAATCGTTTAATGCGTTAATTGTTTTATTTACGACCCATTGTGGCATATTTCCATTTATTTCACCGGCTAACTCAATAAAGCGAGTGTGAACGCCAAATTCTCTCGCTTTCCAAGTAAGATAAAATGGATCGATAGGGATACAGTGGCCGCCAATGCCTGGTCCAGGATAATAGGGAACAAAACCGAATGGTTTGCTGGCTGCTGCATTGATCACTTCATAAATATTAATATTCATTTTATCAGCTGTTACCTTAAGTTCATTCATCAAACCGATATTTACAGCGCGATGGATATTCTCTAAGAGTTTTGTCATTTCAGCTGCTTTTGTTGAACTGACAGAAACGACTTCAGAGACGACTTGTTCGTATAATGCTTGACCGACAGCAGAACATACATTGGTGGTACCGCCACAGACTTTGGGGATTAAGGCAGTAGAGAAATTTTTATTGCCGGGATCTTCCCGTTCGGGAGAGTAAATTAAATAAAAATCATGACCAATCTTAAAGCCACGCGATTCAATTCGTGGCAATAATTCTTCTTCAGTTGTGCCGGGATATACCGTGCTTTCTAAGGATATAACTTGGTTTTTTCTTAAATAGGGTAAGGTACTTTCTACTGTATTAATAACATAACTTAGATCAGGTTCGCGGTATTTATTGAGCGGAGTAGGAACACATAAAATAATAGCATCTACTTCGTTGATGTGTGAAAAATCTGAAGTTGCTTTAAATCCAGCATGAATTGCTGTTTGAACTTTATCAGCGGTTATATGCTCTATTAAAGATTGTCCATTATTCAAAACGTCCACTTTATTTTGATCGATATCAAAGCCCAGTACTTTGTAGCCGACTTCTGAATAACGTAATGCTAAAGGTAAACCAACATATCCTAGTCCTACGATACCTATTTTAGCTGATTTTCTAGAAAGTTTTTCAATTAGTTCCATTTTTACTACCCTACCATTTATAAATTAAGCTATTTTCTACACTAGCATTTTCATGATGAATTGAAGATGCACGATTTTATCACCAGTCACGTCATTTTGGTATCTTATGTTATTAAATAAGACTACTCATTTTTGAATTTGAAAAATGTTTAAATGCATCTCTCGTGCTTAATTAATTACAATAAATAGATTAATAATACGCTGTACCAATCAATCGCGTAGAGTTACTTTCGTAAAAAAAATGTAGCTATAAAGCTCTTTTAAATTTGCTGTTGTTAACCATCAATAAACGTTCTGAACCAAGTTTCCAAACATAATACACCCCAAATCACACGACTGAATTTATGTTCGTTATTAAAATGTTTTTCTAATTCATCGAAATTATAAATGCCTCTCGATTTTGCTTGATTAGAAAATAAAATATCACGCACAAATTCTTTGGAATGACCGTGATACCAATTATTAAGTGGGACAGGAAAACCCATTTTATCCTTACGGTTTAAGATTGTGGAAGGAACAATATTTTTTACTGCTTCTCTAAATAAATATTTAGTTTGTCCTTTTGCAAATTTCATACTAGGTGGAACTTTTGCAATAAATTCGACAAGTTTATGATCTAATAATGGTACTCGTGACTCGAGTGACACAGACATGCTTGTTCTATCCTCAACATGTAGGAGTGCGGGTAATGATGCTTTAAGATCAAAATAAGACATTTTATTGATTAATGAATCATCTTTTACAGTGTTAAATACATCACAATAATCATTATAACTACTGTAATTTTCAAATATATCTTCTTTAAATAAATGACGACAACCATCGCTTCGGTTTACTAAGCGAAAATATCTTGAATCATCTTCACCGAATAAACCTTCACGCCACAAATTCTGTAACATAGGTTGATAGGTTTGTAATACGGGTAAATAATTCGTGATGTCCTGAAGTGTGATTTTATCACTATCTGATTGTTGGTAGATTGAATTTTTTAAGCAACGTTCTAAATACGCAACAAAATATCTAGCGTAACCCACGTACAATTCATCACCACCTTGACCACCTAGCGCAACTTTGACATGCTCTGCGGCAAGTTTTGAAACATAATATTGTGGAATTAAACCTGGACCTGCCAAGGGTTCATCCATACTGTAAATTAATTTGGGAAATATTTCTGGAAATTCCTCACCGGGTATGTAGATTTCTTGATAATCACAACCGGCAAATTTAGCAGCTTCTTTTGCATAAAAAGTTTCATCGAATTCTTTACCCTCTTTAAATGCACCAGTAAAACTTTTGAAACTTACACCTGATAACATATGCGAGGCAAGACAAACTACAGTACTTGAATCAAGACCGCCAGATAGATGGGCGCCTAAGGGCACGTCAGATCGTAAATGAATTCGAACGGAGTCTTCTAATAGTGAAACTAGATTATCAACATAATATGATTCATCTAAGTTTTGATCATAATTAAAATTGATATCCCAATATTGCATCGTGTTTAATTTTAACAGATCATGCTGAAAGCTAACTGTGCCACAATAACCTGGTTCTAGCTTTTGAATATTTTTAAATAAAGTTCTATTTTTTAAACAAAATTGGAAAGTTAAATAATCTTGTAATCCATGTTTATCTGATTCTGCTTTGATTTCATCACTCGCAAGTATCGCTTTTATTTCGGAAGCAAAAATAAATTGTTTACCGTTGAAAAAATAATAAAAAGGTTTGATGCCTAAACGATCTCGAGCAAAAAACAAATTTTTATCTTTTGCGTCCCAAATTGCGAAAGAAAACATGCCACGGAGTTCATCAACACATTTTTCTTTCCACTCTGCATAAGCATATAGAATGACTTCGGTATCTGAAAAACTTTTAATAGGATGTCCACGCTCAATGAGTTCACGTCTTAGCTCGAGATAGTTGTAAATTGCACCGTTAAAAACAATAGCATATCGACCGTCGTTGGTGATCATGGGCTGGATACCATTTTCTGGATCAATGATGGCTAATCGCTGATGCCCCAGGCCGAGCATGACGTTTTCATCGTAATAATCACCATGGCCATCTGGTCCACGATGAGTTATCTTTTTTTTCATATTGGCAATTTGGTTGCGAATAGCGTTTCTATTATTTGTAGTTGAAAAGATACCAACTAAGCCGCACATTTAATTCTCCATAAATATAAAATGCATATTGATTAAAATGCTAGCTATTATATCGGTTTTCTTATGAATTGAGAAAGTATTAAGTTTACGTGATTAATATTATACCCCGTTTCTGATATACTTCTTCGCTTAATAAGTAATATGTATTTATGGCATATTCATTTATGGTTGTAATATCTAATCAGAGTGGAATAAATTATGGAACAAAATAAATTTAATGGTGCGAAAGTCTTAGTTGTAGGTGGTGCGGGATTTGTTGGCAGTAATTTGTCAAAGGCTGTCTTAAATTATAATCCTAAGGAATTAATAATTGTAGATAATTTACTTTCTGCAGATATCTCTCAAGTTCCAAATCAAGAAAACGTCACGTTTTTATTTGGTTCTATTACAGATGATCAAATATTACATAAAATACCTCATGATATTGAATATGTTTTTCATTTATCAACTTATCATGGCAATCAAAGTTCAATGATAAATCCACTTGCGGATCATGAAAATAATACTCTTACAACACTGAAATTACTTGAAACGATCAAAGATTTCCCAAAATTGAAGAAAGTTGTTTATTCTTCTGCAGGTTGTACCGTTGCTAAAAAAACCTTTGATGATGTAGAAGAAACAACCGAAGAGGCTGGCGTGTCTTTATTTCTGGACAGTCCATATCAAATGTCAAAAATCTTTGGTGAATTTTATGGTAATTATTATTTCATGCGTCATAAAGTGCCGTTTGTTAAAGCACGTTTTCAGAATGTCTACGGTCCTGGTGAAGTGTTAGGTGCTGGTCAATGGCGTGGAACTGATAATACTGTTTGGCGTAATGTGACACCTACTTTTATTTTTAAGGCACTTCATAATATTTCTCTACCGGTAGAGAAAAATGGTGTAGCAACTCGAGATTTTATATTTGTTGATGATATCGTTAATGGATTAATTTGTTGTGCTTTAAATGGTAAAGCAGGGGATACCTATAATATCGCTTCAGGTATGGAAACATCGATTTTAGATTTAGCTAATTTAATTAATCAAATTACTGAAAATAAAGCACCTATAGACTTTCGTCCTGCACGTGATTGGGATCGTTCTGGTAAACGTTTTGGTTCAACTGATAAAGCTGAAAAAGAAATTGGCTTTAAGGCAGAAGTTCAGTTAGAACAAGGCTTGGCAACAACAATAAAATGGTTCAAAGAAAACATGGCTTTAATTAAGGGCTGTATGGGTAAACACATAAGGTATGTTCCTGAGTTAAATGATTTTCTATAAAAGTTAAATCAAACCCATAAACGATTTTTATATGGGATTTAGAAGTTTTAAATATTTATTTTTTCAAAATGTTAAAACTGACTCGAATATAGTGTTCGAGTCAGTTTTTAAAATATCTTTTTAGCTTTCAAGATTAATATGATGTGGATACCCATGAATGATCGAGCCAAAATATATATCATATTGATTGAATTGATACGTGTTTTTGTGTTTATTAAATTCAGGCGTCAACGGTTCCCCTTTTGTTACATTATATACAGCAATATTTTTTCTTTCCAATGATGACATAGCAATAATATCATTTGCACTTAGAAATTTGTCGTGGTATTTAAAATACACTGCAAACCAAGGATCGAATAAAATCCATTTTTTCAGGCTGTTGCTATATATTTCCACTACTGCATGTGAATTTGCAATAAGATCATTAAACTTGCCATTATATTGTAATAAATTGACTGCTCGCACTTTAGGTATTTCTTTTACATAAGTTGCAAAATCAACAAAAATGTTTCTAAAACTATTACACTGTGTGCTCCATTTGAATTCGCGCAATAATTTGAGTTGAATTACAGGCGATAAAAATTGTGGGGCACTATTATTTGACGGACCTTTTTTGATGGGCTTAGACCAGAGATATTTGTCCAACGCAATCGAGTATTGTAAAGCAGAAGGCATTTCAGGTGAAGAAAGTACTATTTTAGGATACCAAGAGTTGGAATCTTTCAATGAAAAATTTTCAGGTTTAACTAAACTTGTTAATTGTTTTTTTACTTGAGGTAAGATTAAATTATTTCTTCCAATAATGGTGTAACCTAATTTTTTATAAAAACCAAACTTTTTCATAAGCTGATTTTGTGATTGTCTAATTAATTCTAAAAACTCTAAATTATCACAACTATTACTATTACAATATTGGATAGTCATGAGGTTATTAAAATTATAAAAATTCGAAATTAATGGGAATATTACACTAGACCCTGTCGTCTCAAGTTTAAAAAAGGGGGATTGGTGTTTGATATAAAGTAATAGATCGTCGATTGATTTGGGTTTGGTACCTAATGTATAAATGGCTATTTTTAAATGTGACTTATCAAAAGTTGCAATAAATTGATGATCAACTTGTTTGAATTGTATCATTTTAAGAGGTACTTCATGTTGATGTAATGGCGTAAGAAAAAATAATTGAAATAAAATTAACACTATGACTAGAAGTAAAATAAAGGGTGGCAGATTTTGCTTTTTAAACATATTGTCCCCTCTGAAAATAACTAATTATCAATTAATTGTTTGAATTGTCAAGGATGTGTATATGTTGTTTTTTTATTACTTCAAGTTTTTATGTGTTGATTTTATAAGAAAAAGCAACGTGATTTTTTAAAAATGATACTCAGGAGAGAGTTGTGGGGTAAATATGACTTATTAGATATATTGTGGTAAATTCAGCCAACTTAATGAGTTTATTTTGCGCAAGCATTTGATTATTGGATAGTAACATGATGTCAACAAAACAAAATCTTAAACAGCAATATCATTTTGCAGATTTTACTGAAGATAACTATAAGAAATTACTGATTTTAGCAAAACAAAAATTTGAATTTATACAGTTTGGGGAGACGTCCAATCAACCCCATATTCTTCTTCGCCATGACATCGACTATTCTGTTCATCGAGCATTAAGGCTTGCAGAAATAGAAAATGACTTATCAATTAAGTCGACTTATTTTTTATTATTACACAGTGAATTTTATAATCTTTTTGAACAATCTATTGTAGAACTAATTAAAGAAATCCATCAATTAGGTCATCGCCTTGCACTTCATTATGATTTGTCTTTCCAACCGGTCACAGATAAGAATAAATTACTCAAAAAAATAGAGATGGAAAAAAATATTATCGAAACTTTATTTGATACCGAGTTGGATGCTATATCATTCCACAATCCTGATTTTTTTGGTTGTCTTGATGATGAAACTATTTTAGGTATGATAAACGCATATTCTGCAGTTCTAAAAGCGAATTATAAATATTGCTCCGATTCCAATGGTTATTGGCGTTTTGATCGCTTGCAAGATGTTATTGAAAATCCAGATTATAATAAATTACATATTTTAGTTCATCCATGTTGGTGGACAAAAGATATTATGTCTCCTCATGCTAGAATAAAAACATGTATTAATGGGCGTGCAAAAAAGACATTAAAAAATTATGATGACTTATTAGTTAAAGCTGGACGCTCGAATATTGGTTTAAATGGTGGAGGTGATCTCTGATGGTTTTAAACCAATCTGTCGTTGCAATTCATCAACCGAATTTTTTCCCTTGGATGGGCTATTTTGACAAAATTAAGCAAGCAAATCATTTTGTGTTTTTAGATAATGTGACAATTAGTAAAAGTGGCAGTGGTGGTAGTAATTCTTGGTGTAAACACGTCAAAATTAATATGAATGGAAATGCGCAATGGATACAATGTCCTTTGAGGCGAAAAAAAGGAAGCGAACTTATAAAAGATGTTGTCATTAATGATGATATTCCTTGGCGTAAAAAATTAATAAGAACTATCTCTCAGTATTATAGTAAGTCACCTAACTTTTCACGAATGTTTGATATTATTGAATCGTTAATCAATTATCCTAGTACGAATCTAGCTGAATTTAATATTCACTGCATTAAAAAAATATGTGAACTTCTTGATATATCTACATCCTTTCATCGACAATCAGAAATGAGTACGACTACAGACTCAACAGAACTTATAATTGAAATAGTACAAAATCTTAAAGGTGATATTTATTTATGTGGCGGTGGTTCTAGCGGATATTTAAATGAATTATTATTTGCAGAAAATAATCTGAAATTAAGTTTCCAGAATTTTCAGCCATTCGAATACGGTTCAGAACAAACTTTTATTCCGGGCTTATCAATACTAGATTATTTATTCAAAGAAGAGCGTTTATTAGAGAGTTTAGCCGTTTAACTTTGCCATCAATAATATATTAATATATTCACCATTGATATATGCTGCTTGTTGCAAAAGCCCTTCTTTTATAAATCCACATTTCTCATAAGCAGCAATGGCTCTTTTGTTTGATTCAAAGACATGTAGATAAACTCTTTTTAAATTAAGATCTTTAAATGCATGGTCCAATAAAATTAGAGTAGCATCACTCCCTAAGCCTTTACCAAGAAAATCAGCATTCCCAATTCGAATTTGTAACTCTGCGTTACGGTGAATTAAATCAATATGACGAAGTGAACATGAACCAATTAAAGAGCATGATTTATTTTCTACTATTGAGAATGTTTCAAAAGTTTGATCTTTGTTTAAAGATTGAAACCATGCTGAATGGGCTTCCCAAGATATAGGTTTGTACGGAGAGTTCAGCATGACTAATTCGCGATTATTAATCCACTCAAAATATTCCACACTGTCTTCTTTCTGTGGTGATCTTAAGTTGACATGCTTGCCCATTAGCATAGTTTTAGATCCTAGCTTTCTGTTATTGCTTGTTTTATTTGATCTGATTGTTTTTCAGACTCAATGAGTTCAGCAACATTTTTATATCCTTTAGTAATTAAAAATGCATTAAATTGATCATGACTATAAGGTAAACTTTCGATTTCTTCAAAAGATGCAAGTTGATCAAGCTGGTAGTCAAATTCTCTAATAAATCTTTCGAAAGTATAACTTTCAGATTTAATTACATCATCATAAAGTGTGCTTGCAATTTGTTGTAGATAGTCTAGATCATTTATTTTAGCTAAAATATCATCAAAATTAGAATAATCTGATTTTACAGAAATATAGTGTTTATTGGGTTCAATGATATCAGAGTAACGACCTTCTTTTAATATTAAAGCTGTTCCTAAGCAAGCAGCTTCAAATATTCTGGGTGAAATTTGATTAAAAATACCTGGCTCTTGAATACCTGATAGATATTTTTTCCGATACTGTTCATAAGTAAATTGGGTGACCCCATACGCAGTGTAGGGTGAGTTGGTACGATCTATCCATTCTTGCTCAAGTTCCCCATTATAATCAATAACACTTACACCAGATTCAGTGCCTAACATGCATTGGCAATTTTGAATGAACTGATACCAATCTTCACCATATAATCTTTCAGATTCAATATTACTGATGTCATATGTTAGATTATGGTGCTTAGCAAATTGTGTAAATTTATTAGCAATCTCAATTTTGTCATAGCCTAAATCACCATACCAAAAGGGACATGCTCGACCTCGATAGCCAATTTTAATTGGTCGATTCGCAATATTTGACTTAAATTTTGGTGCTAAATTTTCTGGTACGTATCCTGTTAAAACAGAGTGGTACTTTAAACTTGTTAATATAAACTCAGGATATATTTCTTCGATGTGTTCTTTTGGAATACAGGTGAAAAGCAAATCGATGCCTAATGATAGCAGTGAATTATAATATTGACTTACCTTTTGATATTCATCTTGGCGAAATGCAAGTTTAAGGCCTTCGAATTTTCTAATTTTTTCACAATCAGCCTCACTTAGATGACTTGGTTCAAATGGCACTACTGAATAATGTATTACAATTGCATCAAATGCGTTTAAATCTAAATCAGTTAGAACCCCTGGTTCTACCCAGGATAAAGTGTAAATATCGTGTTCCGAATATTTAGTAAAAGAAAAAATGTGATCGACAACAGTTTGTGCGTTTTGCAGTTGTAATCGACTTAAGAGTAATACTTTTAAATTTTCCATAATTAGATACCTTTTTATGAGCTCATTTACGCTGTTTCTGCTGCGATTTCGAAAGTTTTATATTTACGTTTTTCTTTTTTCTCACAATGTTTTAATAGCCAGATTTTATCTATGAGAAATTTTGCATCAGCAAAGTTCTTATTGCTTATAACAAAGTATTTTGGAAATACTGAGTTATTCATGTCGAGCGTAAAATTCCATTCGAAATAGCTTTTTCCACAAGGTAAAATATAATCTTCAAACAACATATTACCTTCAGCGTCAAAAAATTGGATTGGGCTTTCAGTGTGATTACCAAAACCTATGACTAGATGTAAAGCATATTGTCCTGCATCTTCAATATCAGGAAGTATAAACTTAAATTCTTCAGAATTATTTGAAGTTGATGTTTGAAATTTTAGGGCACCATTTGGTAAGTCTGTCTTAATGATTTTGTTGTTTGGATTAAGTTGTACGATTGATTTTTGCCAATTCCAATCTACAGCTTTTTCAATTAATTGAGGTACAAAAAGAGAATCTTCTCCTACATTTTTTATTTCACAAATGAGTTGGATATCTTCTAAGATAAAAGCATTGTTTAATTCCGGTGCTATATTATAGAAGATGATTGTGAGTTTATCATCTAGCTCAGTATTAAGAGGAAATTTTATTAAAAACTCGATGTTACCAGTTCCTTCAAAATCAGTTCTGACTATATCGGTAACCCCGACTTTTTCGCGACCAGCTATTGAAAAACAAACTTTGTTCTCGGATTTGATGAGACCTTTCACAACGTATTCTTTAATGTTTTCTTTTTTCTTAACATTTTGTAAGGGAATATCCAAACGTAAAAATTCAAGATTCTTTGTTTTAGGTAATTCTAACTTGAGTTTTGAATTTTCTAGAGCACTGATTTTGCCACTTTTGTGGCTTGAACTCCAATAGCTTGGATTCGACAATATTTCAGAATTCATTAACTCTAATGGTGCAGAATCAAAATCTTTGGTAAATGTTTCAAAAAAGGCGCCAATTGAAGTGCTAACATTAGATGTTCTATGCTGATTAATTCTTTTTTGATCACGACACATCCAAGTATCACAATTATTACAAAGATTGAGCTCACCCCAGCGGCCTTCGAGATGCATGCGTCTCATATATTCATATTCAGGTCCTAACCAAACTTCTTCTAAAGTTTTTTCTTTTAAATTACCCACATCAATTTCATATAAATAATCACGGCAACATGGTACAACTTTACCATCGGTTAGAACCACCATGAAATGCCATAAATCTCCGCATGGAATACGTTCTTGGGGTTTAAAGTTAAAGTAAGTTGGACGACCTTTATAGGCAACGTTACTGGTTGAAATTGAATTTACTTTATCTGACCAAAGGTGGAGTAATAAATCCATTTCATGTTTATTTGTTGGTAACTCGGTATTGTTTAAATTAATATTTAAATCTCTACGTGAATTAGAGTTTCTAGCATTAACAAAGTTAGTAATATTAGTGACAACTTGATTATATTTTCCACCAAGACGAACACTTTCATAAACATCACGACTTGCACCATCATACGAAAATATAATAGATTTAAAATGTTTAAGTTTTAATAATCTGTTGGCTAATTTTTCAGTCATAGCCGATCCATTTGTTGTGAAAGAAAAGTCCATGCCAACACTTTCGAGATATTCACAAGCTTCATAAAATTTTGGATACATTAAAGGTTCACCTTGGAACTGCGGCAAAACGGATTTTCCAACATTTTGCTTAAGCGCTTTATATTGTTGAACGAGATCTTTAAAGAATTCAAAATCAATAAAGTTTGGTTGACTATCCGCTTGTCCCTGATAAAGCTTATCAGCATGTGAGACACACATAGTGCATTTCATGTTGCAATGTTTTGTAACTTCAATTACAAATGGGTATAAACCTAATTCCATATTTTCATGCATTTCTCTTAACCTTTAAATTTAGTTAGTGACTAAAAATATTTAGCCCATAGTTTAAGCAGCGCAAATTATAATGAAGATGTTATATGAACGCAAAACATTGCTAAGCACGAAAATTATTATGAAACACTTACAGGACTTACGCAAAACTTCAGCTTTTGTCCGTGGTCTTCGTTATAATCTTCGTTCAAATGCTCATGTACCATTCGTACACTGCGCTTTTCACTGCAGATTATGCCTCGACTACAAACTAAATCTTCGTTTTGCGTAAGTCCTGACTTATTTTAGATGTTCAAAACTGTATTCTTGCTAGCATAAACTGTTCACTGTATAATTCTGCAACCGTTATTATGATGCCTTATGTGCATTTTTATAGGAACAGATTTGGATTATGGAAATAAAAAATAAGCGTTTTGTTGTGGTTGGGGGGGCAGGATTAATAGGCTCTCATACCGTTGAACAGATGTTAATTGAAAACCCCGCAGAAATAATAATATATGATAATTTTAGTCGCGGAACAAAAGAAAATTTACAACATATACTCACTGATCCCAGAGTATCAATTTTCCAAGCTGGTGGTGATATTTGTCAAACCGATATTTTAAATAATGCGTTTGCCAATGTAGATGGTGTATTCCATTTTGCTGCATTATGGTTATTACAATGTTATGAATTTCCTCGCTCGGCATTCCAAGTAAACATCGAAGGTAGTTTTAATGTGATGGAAGCATGCCATAAAAATGGCGTCAAACGTTTGGTCTATTCTTCTTCTGCATCTGTTTATGGTGATGCTATTTCTGAGCCGATGACAGAAGAGCATCCATTTAACAATGATAATTTTTATGGCGCGACTAAAATAGCTTCAGAAGCAATGTTACATGCTTTTCATCATCGTTATGGTTTACCTTTTGTTGGTCTCCGTTATATGAATGTTTATGGTCCGAGACAAGATTACAAAGGCGCCTATATCGCAGTAATTATGAAAATGATTGATGCGATTGATAATGGTCAACCAATTACTATCTATGGTGATGGTAGCCAAGCTTATGATTTTGTCTTTGTAGAAGATTGTGCAAGAGCGAATGTTCAAGCAATGAAAGCTGATACTGTAGATGAATTTTATAATGTTGGAACAGGCATTAGAACTTCAATCAAAGAATTAGCTGAGTTAATTATTGATATCACTCAAGCTGATGTCTCAATCGAGTTTGGTGCGGCTGGAAAAACATTTGTAAAAAATCGCATTGGATGCCCTAAAAAAGCAGAGCAACAATTAGAATTTAAGGCAAAAACTTCCCTACGTGAAGGTCTAGAGAAATTGATTGTGTGGAAACGTAAACACAATAATATCAATCAAAATAAAGAAAAAGTTTTAGAAACAGCATAAGCAAATTTTTGATAATCACTTAAATAGAGATAAATAATTCATGGCAACGGTAACAAGTACTAAACAAAATAATATTTCGGCGATGATTTTTGATTCATATCAAATGATTCGTAGTATGATTCATAATAGAAGACTAATCGGTAAACTAGCTAAAGCCGAGCTTTCTCAGGCTTATGCCGGACAAGTGTTTGGTGCATGGTGGAACTATATTCAACCAATTTTTTTAATTTGTGTTTATTTCTTTTTATTTGGTGTTGTGTTTAAGGAACATATTACTGGCACCAAAGGATTTCATTATGATTATACAACTTATTTATTAGCTGGAATGATTCCATGGTTAAACTATCAAACGAACATGGTTAAAACGTGTACTTCAATTTATGGCTCTGCTAATTTAGTTCAACAAGTTATTTTTCCAATTGAAATTTTGCCAGTTAAATCAGTTGTTGCCTCTATTTTTCCACTAATTGCATCATTTATGATTTTATTTGGCTATGTATTGATAAAGTATCATACTATACCTCTCACTTATCTTTATTTACCGTTATTAATTGGATTACAAACTGTATCCATTATTGGGTTAGGTTTTTTATTATCTGCATTAAGTTGTTTTGTTAAAGATTTTAAAGATTTTATTGTTTTATATACGATGGTTGGAATTTATTTTATGCCCATCGTTTTTATACCAAAATGGGTTCCCACTTTGTTTAAGCCTTTGTTATATGCGAATCCTTATAGCTATATGATATGGTGCTATCAAGATGTGCTTTATTTTGGTTATATGGCACATCCAATTGCTTGGATAGTAAATATTGTCTTTTCTTTTTTACTGTTTGGTGTGGGTGCATTAGTATTTAATTCATTACGACCCTTGTTTGGGGATGCGATATGAGTCAAGAACAAGAAAATATATTACCAGAAAATTTATCTGACCAAGCAGTTCAAAATATTGAGAACAAAAATTCTGAAAACTCAGTTACCCCATACAGTGATATTGCAATTTCATTAACAGATGTTTCAAAATGTTTTAAGGTTTATAAGAAGCCTATCGATCTTGTTAAAGAATATTTTTCTAGAAAAAATAAAATTTATCATGAAGAATATTGGGCACTACGTGATTTGAGTTTTGAAATCAAACGTGGTGAAGTTGTTGGCGTTGTTGGGGTTAATGGTGCCGGCAAGAGTACTCTGCTCAAAGTTATATCAGGAAATTTACAACCCACAACTGGCATTTGTAAAGTTAATGGAAAACTTTCAACTATTTTAGAACTTGGTACGGGATTTCACCCGCAATACACTGGTCGACAAAATGTTGAAATGGGTTGCACTTACATGGGGATGTCTAATAAGCAAATAGCTGAAGTAAGAGATTGGATTATTGAATTTAGTGAACTTGAGTCAGTTATTGATCAGCCTTTTCATACCTATTCAAGTGGTATGCAAGCTAGATTAACATTTGCGACTGCAATTAGTATTCAGCCAGATATTTTTATTGTTGATGAAGCCTTAGCTGCTGGTGATACCTTCTTTGCCCAAAAATGCATGGCCAGAATTAAAAAAATATGTGCTTCTGGTGCAACGGTTTTATTTGTCTCTCATTCTGGATCAATGGTTATACAATTATGTGACAGAGCGATTTGGCTTGAAAAAGGTGGTATTAAACAAATTGGCAAATCTATTGATGTAGTAAGAGCCTATGAATATTCTGGACATGCGATATTAGCGGGTGAAAATTCTGAAGAAACACTTATTGTTTTAGATGAGAAAGTAAATGAGTCAGAGAACTTGTTAACTCCTCCTGAAGTGACCATGTCAATTGAACCGATTGTTAATCAAGAACCCGAACCAATAGAAGCTTTAGTGAATCAAAGTGAAACTGAAGAACAATTATCGGCTGCTGAGGAAATACCCCCAACGATAGATACAGAAATAGTATCAACAGAAATTCTGACCCCCGAAGTTGAGTCAGAATCAGATGATAATTTAGAATCCCAACGTGATGATTCACTAACTGATATTCGTACTATTAACGAAGATGTGATCAAACAACACGCCGGAGAAGACAGTAAAAATGTTATTTTCCGTAAAGGACCTTATGAAATTTATAAAATAGAAATATTAGATAAAGATAATAAGAGTAGTAACGTATTTAGATTTCTAGAACAGATGACACTTAAGGTTTATTATCGAATTCAAGAAAAATATCGAGATAAAATAAAAGTACTTGAGCCGGTCGGTTTAGCTTGTGCTATTACTAGAAAATCCGATTTCTTAAATGTTGCTGCTTTTAACACTAATAGACATTATGACGATAATACCTTACAACAATATTATGATGTAGAATACAGAACTAGAAAATTTCAAAATGGATGTATTACGGCTCATTTTCCTAAAATTCAGTTAACTCAAGGTGAGTATTATTTATCTTTAGGTATTTTACCAAACCATAATAGTAGTGTTGATTTTTATGAGTATCGTCACTACTACTATGATATTAGTATATTAAGGAATGGTTATCCGGAAGTTTCTATATTTTATCCAGATGTTGAATGGCAACATGACAATTTGGAAAATGAAACAATAGCACAAGATTTAGGAGAGATAGTATGTTAACAAAGGATGCTGATAAAAAAATATTAGATATCATCAAATCACTAAAACAATCTGTAACTAAGATGGTTAAAAATAAGGCCTCAAGCAGTGATATATCGAATGCTTTTGAACAGTTAAAACAACTATTGTTAGAAGATCAAAACCAAAGACAAGCTTATATTGATAATCAAATAAGTATTAAAAATCAAGAAATGCTTAATTTAGTAATGAACTTAAATAATTCATTCCAGTGTTCTTTGTTAAATGTCAGAAAACATTTAATTGCGGATCAAAATGTCTCTGACATAAAACCTATCCCTGAACCATACGAGAATTATGGATTGGACGAATCACTAAATAAATTGCGTCAAATCGTTCCTAAAGCTTGTGAGTTATGGGAATTATGTCAGGAAGAAGGTGAAAAATCTTATCTCGATGCACCTGAATCAAATTTATCAGTCGAAGGTCATGCTGAGGCTTGGAAATTCCAATACTTTGCACTTCCATTTTTAAAAGGAAATGTTTTAGATATTGGTTGTGGCATGCAAGAGTTACCAGTCTACTTAAAAGATTATCCAATTGAACATATTGCAGGTGTCGATCCATTAGGTGAACGTGAAGGCCATCCTTTTATGTTCCATAAGGGATTGGCAGAATATTTACCCTGGCCTGATGAAACATTTGCTACCGTCATGGTATCAACATCATTGGATCATATGATATTACTCGATCAATGTTTATCAGAAATTAAAAGGGTGTTGACGCAAGATGGAACTTTACTTATTTGGGCGGGTTACGTGCCAGGTAGTAAACCATATAATCCATATGATCAAAATTTACAGCGTATCGATAAGTGTCATATCTTTCATTTGGATAGGGGTTGGTTTGAAGAATTAATTCAAAAGGAATATGTTATTCATGAGATACATCAAACATTTTATCCCCAATACAATAAAGACTTAGGCTGTTTTTATGCATTAAAAAAACGTTGATTTAAGTTATGATGGAAATTTGTAAAAATGTATTATATTTTAAAAATTAACAGCTGAGCAGTATGAATATATTAATTACTGGGGCGAGTGGATTTATTGGCCGTCATATATGTCACAGTTTATCTTTGCAACATAATGTGATTGCTATAACTCATCAACATTCAATCGCTGAAAATATAAGTGATCGAGTCAAGATGATTACAATGGATTTGACAGATCCAAATGTATTGAAATCGTTAGCAAATCATAATATAGATATCATTATCGCCTTGGCACAATCACATTTCTATCGCCAATTTCCGACATCTGCGGAAGATATTTTTGCTGTAAATGTGAATAGTTTATTCCATTTATTAAAATGGAGTGAACTAAACAATGTTAAGCATTTTATATATTTTTCATCAGCAAACGTTTATCAACAGCATACTAAGCCTATCTCAGAGACGAGTGCAGAGTTAACACCAACTAGCTTTTATGCGACTACTAAATTAATGGCTGAACAATTAGTAAAAAGTTTTAGTGAGTTTGTACCGAGTACAATTTTAAGATTATTTACACCCTATGGTTTAAATCAAAAAGATATGCTAGTTCCAAACTTGATCAATGCTATTTATCAACAACAAGAAGTGACAATATATGGAACATCCGGAATTAAACTAAGTCCAATTTATATTTCTGATATATGTGATGCAATTAAATATTTAATTGATGCTGAAGTTGATGGGTGTGACATTTTCAATTTAGCTGGCTCCCAAGAAATTTCCTTTTTAGAAATGGTAAATATAATTTCATATTATCTTGATAAGAAAGCGATTATCAAGCAGCAACCACAATGTAACGAGGGTGGATGGGTTGCTGATATTTCCAAAATAAAAAGTGTTTTTGGTTATGTGCCAAAAATAATATTTGAAGATGGAATTAAACAAACAATAAATAATTTCATATCTCAAACTGAATTATTGCAGGTCTGAAGATATGTGTGGAATATGTGGAATTTTTTCATCTAGAAATTTAGCAAATAACTCTGAAATAATCAGTGAAATGAATGATGTTTTGCATCACCGAGGTCCAGATGATAGTGGAATCTATATTGATGAAAATATTGCTTTAGGTCATAAAAGATTATCAATTATTGATTTATCTAAAGCGGGTCATCAGCCATTTACTTCAGATGATGGAAATTTTATTCTAACTTTTAATGGAGAAATTTATAATTTTCGTGATCTAAGAACTATATTGATTGGATTAGGATATAAATTCAAAACCCAAACTGATACTGAAGTATTGTTGAAATCTTATATGCATTGGGGTGAAAAAGCAGTTGAAAAATTAAATGGTATGTTTAGTTTTGCAATCTGGAATAAAAAAAATAAAGAATTATTCATTGCGAGAGATAGATATGGCATAAAACCATTGTATTTTTTTAAAACGGAAGATTATTTTGTTTTTGCTTCAGAGATAAAATCAATTTTAAAATTCCCTCTTTATAGTAAAAATTTAGATAAAGAAGCATTGTTTGAATAATTTACTTTTCA
>CAYGUK010000007.1:24896-59765 GCA_964352985.1 uncultured Legionellales bacterium | reverse complement strand
GTATTTTATTATTATCGGAAACAACGAGAATCTTTAAAAATAAAATGTTACAGCAAACTTCAAACGTATTAATACAACGTTTAGGAAGTCGATTTTTCCAATTTGTAATAAAACAAAAAAACTTATTAAACAGCATTAATCTTTTTTCTCAAAGTACCGAACAATGGTTAATTAATAACGAAAATGAGTTGCCACAATTAACATCAGCGCTAGAAGCCACAAAGCAATATGCTACGCATAAAAAACAATCGTTGGATGATTTAAATGTACTGGTTGACTGTAAGCAATTGGTATCACAATATATTAATTATATTCCACGAGCGTTGTATTCGGTTAATAGCAATGATCGCTTAATTGATGCGATGAATTTATATCAAGATAATTTAAATTTGGCTCATCATAATTTCGCCGAGTTATTAAAAAATATCAACCAATCATTTTCATGTAAATTTCAATTATTGCAACAAATGAAGCATTATTTAAATCAAGCTAAAAATCGATATGCCGAAAATTCGATTTTGACCAATCACATAAAGTTTGCCCTTGAATTGGTTGAGATGCGTGAGTCATTTTATAAAAATAATCTACGGTTTTTTCAATCTCACATGACGCTTTTACAAACACTATTAAAACGTAATAATAATTATATTAATCAATATCACGATATTACAGCGCATTACCCCTTTGACGAAATGAGCTCGAACAATCTAGAAGGGGCGTCTGAAAAAAAAGTATCATCTTCTGACATGCTCGCCAGAGTAAAAGAATTAGAAGGAAGATATTTATGTTTGCAAGAAGTGCAAGATTTTATTGTTCAATTGGAAGCAATTATTAATAATAAAAATACAATGGTTAGAATTTCATTATCGTCTGAGCAAAAACAAATTTTGACAATTATTAAAGAATGCCCATCACAATTATTATTTAATGATTTAACGAACCAGGTGCAATATTATAAAAAAGCAAACAAAGCTTATTTAAATAAACACACCAACGAAGATTGTAATGATTACACCTCTGATGAGAAATATGATCGTGAAAAATTGATATCTAGTTTACATAAAGTTCAACAAATTTATTTAACTTATATTGATAGTGGTTATGATAGTTTGACTATGCAAATTTTCATGTCAGGAATATTAAAATCAATTCGGCAACAATTTGTTAATTTTAAAGAACATGAACAATGTGAAATTCTATTAACAAAAATATTGAAATATGAGCAATGGCTCTCTAACTTAATGGAACAAAATTTTTCTTATTATGCCAGATATGCTAAAGCATCAAATGCGAGTTTGCGAATTAAGTGTGATCATTGTTATTTAATGTGGCGTTCCAAAGATTTGCAACATTCAAGACTGGATGATGTCTATGCGATAAACATTCATTCTTTAATCATGGCATTAGATAACGCGAAAGTGAAACATCATCTCGCCTGTGAAAAACTAAACAGGCATGGAACATGGTGTCTTAAATTAAGAGCAAGATTTAATAAAAAAATAAATCAAGATTTAGTTTACTGTAATGAAACGAAACAAAATTTTGAATTGTTCCTCAATAAAGTCAACCAACTCATTCAAAATTTTGATAAAAACATGCAACAATGGTTAACAAAAGTTGAAGTCAATGTAGAATCTAATACCTTACCTAATATTAGTAATGCTAATCTTATTTTACGTCGGCAACGTATTTTAGGAACAGAACAATCTGAAAAAAGTTAATTGCAAAAAGACATTGACAATTGCTATCTATTTAACGATATAATTCTGTCAGATTCGTAACGCAGCACTTTGGTAATAAAATATGAAAATGATCAAATGGATTTTTGTTTTTTGTATTTTAAGTCTTTTTATTTCAGAAAGTTATGCTTACTCCACTCGTTTTTATCAATTTGTTGAATCATTAAAACGTGAAGCACGACATGAAGGCGTGTCAAACAAAACCATTAACTTGGCTTTTGGTAACGTAAAATTACTTTACCATAAAGTGAAACATGCCAAAGTTGTTCATCCAACCAGATTAACTTTTAACGATTACATGCAACAAAGTGTCACATCGCATCGAATCGCGGTTGGACGTTTGTTAAATCACAGACATAAACTGTTACTTAAACGCATTTCACAACGTTATCATGTGCCAGCAAGTATTATTATTTCGCTTTGGGGATTGGAAACAAATTACGGGAAAATACAAGGTGATTATCCGGAGATAGATACGCTTATTACTATGGCTTATCGTAGTCGGCGCTCACATATGTTTCGTCATCAATTAATGGCGGCTTTAAAAATTATTGATCGTGGAGAAATCGATTTAAAATCGATGAAGGGATCTTGGGCCGGTGCTATGGGGCAATGCCAATTTATGCCGGAAACATTTTTAGAGTTTGCTGTTGATTATGATCATAATGGCCGTAAAGATATTTGGCAAAATGATAAAGATATTTTTGCCAGCATGGCGAACTATTTACATTACCTAGGTTATAACGATGCCCATGGATTTGTTGTTCCGGTTGATGTGCCACGTTATTATTATCCATCTTGGCGTTATCGCTATAGACATTATTCTGTAAATTATTGGTTACACCAAGGTATTAAACCCAAACCTGGTTATCATTTACCTCACAGTTGGGCGCGCGCTGCATTATTTTTTCCAAACGGTGATCGTAAACAAGCTTATCTTGTTTACGATGATAATTTCGATGTGATTTATTCTTGGAATCACTCGACCTTTTATGCGCTAAGCGTTGGCTTGTTAGCGAACCGTGTTAATTAGCTATTAATCGCATCAATCGCCGGTGTATATTGTTTTTCTAATGCGTGAGCGACAGCTCTATGAGTTAATTTTCCTTTATAAACATTTAAGCCATTCGCTAAATGAGGATTATCTAATATAGCTTGTTTGCAACCTTTATCAGCTAATTCAACAATAAAAGGTAATGTCGCATTATTTAAAGCAAAGGTTGCAGTATGAGGCACATTTCCTGGCATGTTTGTGACGCAATAATGTAACACACCATCGACAGTATAAATTGGATCGTCGTGTGTTGTTGGTTTGGAGGTTGCAAAACAACCGCCTTGATCAATGGCAACATCCACCATCACCGTACCATTACGCATGGTTTTAACCATTTCACGAGAAACTAATTTTGGTGCAGCAGCGCCTGGCACTAATACGGCGCCAACCACAAGATCAGAATCACAAACATAGGTTTCGATACTTTCTTTGGTACCAAAAATGGTATTGAGTTTAGAACCAAATTGTAAATCGAGTTGTTGAAGTCTTGCTAATGAGGTATCGATTACCGTGACATAAGCTTCCATTCCCATCGCCATGCGAATGGCATTTGTTCCAACAACACCACCACCAATAACGGTGACTTTTGCTGGCGCGACACCTGGCACACCACCGAGTAAAATTCCAAAACCGCCAGTGGCTTTTTCTAAGCAGTGAGCGCCGGCTTGAATAGATAAACGACCAGCAACTTCACTCATCGGAGATAATAAGGGTAAGCGACCATATTGATCAGTGACAGTTTCATAGGCAATCGCAGCGCAACCTGAATTCATTAATAATTCAGCTTGTTCAAGATCGGGTGCTAAATGAAGATAAGTAAATAAAACTTGTCCTTCACGTAACATTTTACATTCATGCGGTTGTGGTTCTTTTACTTTGATAATCATATCTGCTTTTTCAAAAATCTCTTGCGCAGATTTCGCTAATGTTGCACCGGCTTCAACATAAAGTTCGTTAGTGATCCCAATTCCTTCGCCAGCGCCAGCTTCAACTAAAATGCGATGACCATGATGGATGAGTTCTCGCACACTCGCTGGAACCATGCCAACACGATATTCTCTATTTTTAATTTCCTTAGGGACACCAATTAACATTTATTTTCTCCAGATGAAAATTGCATGCACGAAATCAACACGTGATGCGCTAGTTTATTTGTGCGCATTATAACGTGGTTAATAAGAAAAACTAGTGATTTGTGATATAGTACGACTGTTAATGACAAGGGGATCTTATCTAGGATGTTAACGTTATTTCCGGCAATTAGGCCATATAAAAAACATTGTTTGGTGGTTGATGGTGCGCATCAACTTTATGTAGAAGAATGCGGCGAACCCGATGGGTTACCCATTTTAATTTTACACGGTGGCCCGGGAATGGGGTGCACGGAAATCGATAGACGTTATTGTGATCCCAATGTTTATCGCATGGTGATTTTTGATCAACGTGGTTGTGGGCGTTCAACACCACATGGCAATATTGAAAATAATAATACAAAAAAATTAATTGAAGATATCGAAACAATTCGTGAATTATTAAACATTGATAAATGGATTGTGTTTGGTGGTTCATGGGGTTCTAGTTTAGCGCTGCTTTATAGTATTGCGCATTCCGATCGGGTGATGGGATTAATTTTACGCGGTGTTTTTCTAAATCGTGCAAAAGACAAAGATTGGTTTAATGATCAAATGCGAAATGTGTTTCCCGATTTTTGGGAAGATTTTGTCAGCTCAATTCCAGAAGATGAACATCATGATTTAATCAGCGCATATCATAAACGACTTTTTGGTAAAGATGATTTAGCTAGAATGCAAGCGGCTAAAAATTGGGTACTATGGGAAACGCGCTGTTCTACGCTTGATCCTAATCCACATTTATTAACATCTTTATCAGAGCCAACGCGCGCATTACCTTTAGCTAGAATTGAGTGTCATTATTTTAAAAATGATTTTTTTGTATCAGAAAGTGAAATAGTTGATAACATCGAAAAAATTCATCACATACCAGGCATCATAATTCATGGTCGTTACGATATGATTTGTCCACTCGAGAATGCGTGGATCCTTCATAAAATTTGGCCGATTTCACAATTAAATATTATTCGTGAAGCAGGGCATTCATGTTCTGAGTTAGGCATTATTGATGCTGTTGTTCGTGCCACGAAATCCATGGCACAACGCCACACTGCGGCATGAAAGCATTATTGCAACGAGTGACTTTTGCCAATGTGATGGTCGATAACACTATTATTGGTGAAATAGCACAGGGCATTTTAGTTTTTTTAGGGTTTGAAAAAGAAGATCTCCCCACACAAATTCCACGCATGGTCGAACGAATTTTAGGCTATCGAATATTTTCAGATACTGCCGGTAAAATGAATTTAAATGTGCAAAATATTGAAGGCGGTGTATTACTGATCCCACAATTTACGCTTGCTGCTGATACAAATCGTGGTATGCGGCCAAGTTTCTCGAGTGCGATTGCACCTGAAATTGGCGAGACTTTGTTTAATCAATTTCATGACACTTTAAAAAATACTTATTCAAAAGTTGCAAAAGGTCAATTTGGAAGTGAAATGAAAATTACCTTCTGTAATGATGCACCGGTTACTTATTTATTACAGCTATAAAGCTTATTTCTCTTTTGTTATTAATATCATTCTATTTTTCTCTATTATCAATTTTATAATAATCAATTATGCTAGCATCATAAATTATTTTTGGAGTTAGCATGATGGAAATCATTATTGACGGGACAAGAAAAAGATTAATTAAAAAATGCGATCGCGATGGCAATATCGATATCATCAGGCAGCGTAGAGATTCTGCAAATCAGCCCTGGCAAAATGTGGGTGAGCCATTAAAATATAAATCGCCAGCATTAAATGAACAATTGAAAATAATACAAATGTTGCAAGAATATATTAATTTAAGATTAGAAAAATCATCTTCATTTCGCGATCCTGAATTTCGTTTTCATAAATTAGCGTTAGCCATTGAAATGATTGACACGTTTTCAAAACAAGTTGTGACTGTATCGCAAATAATCGATTGGTATAACCGCGCATGTGAAATGGAAAAACCATTACTTAATTATTCTGCAACGATGATTCCCGGTGGAAAATTAGGTGATTTTTGTCTTGGATTAAGATATGAAAATGATGCGCAATTTAAAGCAAGCTTTGATGCCACAGGACCATTATTATTATTTTAAATTACACGCATTTGAATGACTTCCGATTAAAGTGCTAATGGCATTTTATATTCCCAACCTGCAATTTCTCTCACGAGTTTTGGGACTAAATAACCAGGTAAGTGTTGGCGAAGTTGGTGAATTATTTCATGTGCTGTATTATCGTTAACGGCAAAATGGGCGGCGCCTTGTACTTTATCTAATTGATGTAAATAATAAGGTAAGACACTTGAATCAAATAATTTTTCACTTAATGTTTTTAGGGTATTGGCATCATCATTGACATTTTTTAATAACACCGATTGATTTAACAAAGTAATATGATGGTTTTTAGCTTTCAATAAAAATAATTTAACGTGCTCATTAATTTCATTGGGATGATTGCAGTGAATCACTAAAACCGGTTTTAATTTAGGCTTTGCAAACCAAGCAAAAAAATCATCACACAAACGCTCTGGCAAAACAATTGGTAATCGTGAATGAATGCGTAAGGTGGTTAAATGTGGAATCGATTCTAATTGTTTTATTATTTTTTCAAAATAATAATCGGGGGCGATTAAAGGATCGCCACCTGAAAAAATAATTTCTTTAATCGATGGATCGCCTTTTATATAGTCAATGATTTTGTCCCAATCAGGTCGATGATCTGAATAAGGAAAATGGCGCCGAAAACAATAACGGCAATTAATCGCACAACTTCCAGTTACAGTGATTAACACACGACCGTGATATTTATGAATTAAACCTGGCATTGGGCTTTTGCTTTTATCACCAACAGGATCTTGCTGATATCCTAGGCTAAAGGTATTTTCTCGTGCTTGAGGTAAAACTTGTAATAATAACGGATCATTAGCATCACCTTGTTGCATGCGAGCAACAAAACCCAGCGGTACGCGCAATGGGAATTGAGTGTGGATTTCATCCAAATGAGATAAATTTAGCGCATCTAATAACTGATGCGTATCTCTAAATCCTTGTTTTAGCAATTTTTGCCAGTGATTTTGCTCAACAAATGCATTTGTTTCGGGTATCATGTGCCATCATATTTAGCGTTAAATGAGGAACACATGGCAACATATTCTACTAATGAATTCAAGAGTGGCTTAAAAATAATGATTGATGGAGACCCTTGTTCAATTATTGAAAATGAATTCGTTAAACCTGGTAAAGGCCAAGCCTTTAATCGTGTAAAAATTCGTAATTTAAAAACGGGACGCGTCATCGAACGCACTTATAAATCAGGGGAATCTGTTGAAGGTGCGGATGTGATGGATGTTAACGTGCAATATCTTTATAACGATGGCACGGAATGGCATTTTATGAATCCCACTTCTTTTGAACAATACGCCGCAAATGAAACGATTGTTGCCGAAGCTAGATCTTGGTTAAAAGAGCAAGATACGTGTGTGATGACTTTATGGAATAACTCACCATTATCAGTCGTACCGCCTAATTTTGTTATCTTAAAAATTGTCGAATCCGATCCTGGCTTAAAAGGCGATACGGCATCGGGTGGTTCTAAGCCGGCAACACTTGAAACGGGTGCGGTGGTTAGAGTCCCTTTATTTGTTCAGCAAGATGACTTAATTAAAATTGACACGCGTACCGGAGAATATGTCTCTCGCGCTAAAGATGAATAAACAAGATTTAATCCAACGCGCAGAAATACTGCAAAAAATTAGAGATTTTTTTTCTGCGCGTCAGG
Source organism: uncultured Legionellales bacterium (assembly GCA_964352985.1). Taxonomy (GTDB): domain Bacteria; phylum Pseudomonadota; class Gammaproteobacteria; order JAHCLG01; family JAHCLG01; genus CAYGUK01. Next base: position 52,078 of record CAYGUK010000007.1, on the reverse strand, counting down.
TCATTGCTGTTGATACTCCATTATTGTCGCCCTACACGATTCCTGATCCCAACATTCATTCATTTGATTTAATGTATCAACAAAAAAAATATTTTTTGCAAACATCACCTGAGTTTCATATGAAACGTTTAATTGCAAAACATAAAATGAGTTTATATCAAATCACCAAATCTTTTCGTCAAGATGAAAGTGGACAAAATCATAATCCAGAATTTTCTATTTTAGAATGGTATCGAGTAGGTTATGATTTGCATCAACTCATGGATGAAGTTAATGAATTACTAACATTGATTTTACCGTTTAAACAAAGTGAAAGACTTTCTTATCAAGCGTTATTTTTAAAATATGCTGAAATCGATCCCTTTAAACTTTCAGAAGTTGAACTTACGAGGTTTGTTAAAAATAAATTAAAAGATGAAGTAGCCGATTTAGTTTTATCATCAAAAGATGATTGGTTAAATATTTTATTAACGCATTGTATTGAGCCACAATTAAAAAACCGAGAAATTATGTTTGTTTATGATTATCCGTCTACTCAAGCAGCATTAGCAAAAATTGAGCAAGGTGTAGCAAAACGTTTTGAAGTTTATGTGCGCGGTATAGAACTTGCCAATGGTTTTCACGAATTAAATAATAGTAGTCTTCAACGCCAAAGATTTGTAGAAGACAATAATGCCCGAGCCAAAAATCATTTGCCACTCATTCCGCTTGATGAAAATTTTTTACAAACACTTGATGATTTACCCGATTGCGCTGGTGTTGCATTGGGAATAGATAGACTCATTATGTTAGCGCTAAACTTAAATCATATTTCAAATGTATTAGCCTTTGATTGGAATGCATGTTGATTTTTTAACGTTACGATTGAATGAGGATCAATTTTTTTATTTGAAATGGAGAGACAACCGAAATAAGCTTTAACGGTATAATGTGCGCATGTTATTTGTTTCTTAACCCCCCAGCATTTTTTAAATTGTCCACTATACTTTTTTAATATAGGAAAATTTGTCTCTATAAAAGTAATGGTAGAAGGGGAATACAATGAAGTTGTTTGGGAAAATTCTCGTCTGTTTGACGCTCGTCCTAGGCTTAACAGCCTGTGGAAATTGGGGCACAGGCCAAACCGTCGGAACGATTGCGGGTGGTGCCTTAGGGGGCGCATTGGGTAGCCAAGTTGGCGGTGGGAGTGGTCGCACGGTTGCAACCATTGCCGGCACGTTGGGTGGCGCATTATTGGGGAATGCAGTAGGTCAAAGTTATGACCGCTCAAATTACATGTATAATAATCGCTATTATTATCGCCATGGCCGTTGGTATCGCCGTTGGTAGTGAGGTGAATTTTGACGTCACTTGTTATGTTATATAATTCGTGGCGTCAGTGCTTTTGTGATTTGTTAAGATGGCATGTCTATTTCGACACCTGAAATCGGTAAACAGATTTTAAATGTTGTGCCTTTTCCAAGCTCACTTTTAACTTCTAAGGTGCCGTGATGTTTTTGCACGATGCCATAGGAAATGTATAAACCTAATCCTGTTCCCACGCCAACCGGTTTTGTCGTAAAAAATGGGTCGAATAATTTTTCAAGATTTTCACTGGGAATACCCGAACCATTATCACTAATTTCGATAATGATATTATTTTCTTCAAGTAAGGTTTTTATATTTATTTTACCTTGATGCTCTATGGCTTGACTGGCATTGACTAATAGATTCATAAAAACTTGGTTTAATTGACTCAAATAACAGCGTAATAATGGAAGTTCACCATATTCTTTTTCTAGGGTGCATTTATATTTTAATTCATTCCAGATAATTTTAATGGTGGATTCGATAGCTTTATTAATGTCGCCTTCGGTTACTTCAGCTTCATCGACGCGTGAAAACGATTTTAAATCAGAGACAATTTCAACTACACGAGAAATACCTTCTAAACTATCATGAATTAAATCATCAAGATCATTCATAATATAGTCGATTTTCAATTCCTCATAGGATGTTTCGATGTCTTTTTTTTGTGAGGCTAAATCATGATGAGGTTCTATGGCATCTAATAATTGATTGTGTTGAGTTAAAATGAGTTTTATATTTTCCAAATAATCTTTAAGAACGTTAATGTTATTTCGAATATAGGCAACTGGATTATTAATTTCATGCGCGACACCTGCGGCTAATTGTCCTAATGAAGCGAGTTTGGAACTTTGTAGTAATTGTGATTGTGTGGATTTTAATTCTTCGTGAGCATTTTTTAATTCGGTATAATTTTCTGCAAGATTTTTTTCACTGTAGCGACGTTCTAATACGGTTTTTAATTGTTGCGCGGTAAGGTTAATGGTGTTTAATAATTCTTCATTCATTTTTTCATCATATCGCGAAAAAAATTCAGCTATAGCAATTATTCCGTTATAACGATAAATCGGAATACCAAATACAATGTCAAAGCCAGCTTTATTACCTTCAGCAGAACGTGCTGATGTATTATCAATAAAAAAACCAGGGAAAAGTTGTGCTTTTTGACTGTTATAAATTCGACCCGGTAAACCTTCATTTTGTTTAAAGATAAGGTTATCGGTGGCATCGATAAAAGGTTGTAATGGATAATCACTTTGAATATGCCATAGGGGAGCAGAAATAAATTTGATGTTATTATTATCGTTAATCACTTCATAAATATGACCTATATCTAAATCACATTTTTCACACACTATTTTAATAAATTGTTGTAAACATTCGCCAGTGTTAAAGGGGCAGTTGCCGATACTCGTGACATCAAAGAATAATTGTGTTTCAGTATTTTTTTGTTCGAGGAGTTCGTTTTGTTCTTGTAAGGATATATTAGATAAGTAAAGTTCACGTGAACGATTTTCTAAAATAGTTTCAGCTTGTTTTCGAGCACGTTTTTCTCTTTGTAAAGCGCGTTGTAATAATTCGATTTCTGTCATGCTAACCTCTATATAAATTTTATTTCTATACGGCAATGATCGGCATTATTATGCATGCAAATAGGATGCTTAATTTCTATTTGTTCATTAAAAAATTTTGCAGCACTTAAAATTAAACCTTCGCTTAAATAACAAAGTTTTCGTGGTGAGCGATATAGCATGACTAATTCATTTGTTGAGGTATCTTCATACTGAATTGTAGGCAAACTTGCAGAAGGGTATAGTTTTTCAACTTCTACATGAATAATATCATTAACGGTAACAAGAAAAGATTTTAATGAAGTTTGGCTTTCTACAAATATCGGATACGCTTTGGCAAGTTCGGGAAACATATATTCACCGAATTTTCGAATTAAATCGTTTACTGGAATATCCGTTTTATGGGATAACGCAACAACAAGTGAAAAAAGTTCATTATCATCATAACTTTCGCCTGAAGTATAAATCCCTTCACTTTTTGGTTTAACTGATTGAATTAAAGTGTCCCACATCGCTAAACCAAATTGCGATTCAACTAATTCACTAAAAAGCGTAAAGACAATTCCTTTCATCCTTAAAGTCCTGTCTAAAGAAAATACCAGCCATTTTGACATATAAATTGTCAAATCGGAATATTGCTTGGTGTTATATGTAACAAGTAACCAATATATATAATAGTGACGATTAAATTTCACTCATATCGATTTGAATTTTATCACCTGCAACACGAATGGGATATGTTGCAATATCTTCAAAGGCAGGACCATCGAGCACTTTACCTGTTTTAACACAAAATGCAGCACCGTGTAATGGACAAATTAATTTATCTTCTTCAACACAACCTTGTGATAATGGAAATCCTGCGTGTGTGCAATTATCTTCAACAGCATAAAATTGACCATCGTGATTAACAATTGCGATGCGTTGATTTTCGATGACTAACCCTTGGCATTCGCCAGGTAAAATTTCGTCGACAGAAGCGACATCTAACCAATTTGACATATTATATTAACCCTAACTGTAATTTTGCGGCTTCACTTATTAGATCTTGATTCCAGGGTGGATCCCAAACTAATTCAACATACGCATCATTTACACCAATCACATTACGAATTGTTTGAGCAACAGTGCCTGGAAAAGTTTGAGCGACAGGACAACCTGGAGTTGTTAATGTCATTTTGATATTCACATTTGCGTCATCGTCAATATCAACATTATAAATTAAACCGAGATCATAAATATTGACGGGTATTTCAGGATCAAAAATAGTGCGTAACGCTTTAATTACCGTAGTGTGTAATTCTTCTTTATCAAAAGTTTCTTTTGTCTCTTTTTTACGACGAAATAAACCCATTTTTTACTCCGTGGTGACAGTGGTTTGATCATTATTAATGGCAGAGTTTAATGTGTGCCAAGCTAGTGTTGCGCATTTTACGCGTGCTGGAAATTCTTTAACGCCCGCCAAAACGGCAAGCTTGCCAATATTTATATCACTTTCTTTTTGGCCCGTGACTAAATCATGGAATTGTTCAAATAAATTTTTCGCTTCATTTAATGGTTTGTTTTTTAAAATTTCTGTCATTAATGATGCAGAAGCAGTTGAAATCGCACAGCCTTTACCCACAAATGAAATATCTTGTATCACATCATTTTCAATGGATAAATAAACACATAATTCATCACCACAAAGTGGATTAACACCTTCAGCGTGATGCGTAGCCTGATCGATAACATGATGATTACGTGGATGCCGATTATGATCAATAATGGTTTCTTGATAAAGTTCGCGTAACATATCGCTCATTTGCCTAATACCTCTTGCACTTTGTGTAAACCTTTTATTAACTCATCGATTTCGGCTTGTGTATTATAAAGTGATAAGGATACTCTAACCGTTGCGGGGACTTGATATCTTTTCATTAACGGCATCGCGCAATGATGACCGCTTCTCACTGCAATGCCTTCAACATTTAAAATCGTTCCAATATCATGTGGATGGATTGAATCCATGATAAAAGAGAATACGCTGGTTTTTTTCAAAGCATTGCCGATGATAGTTAATCCTGGAAAATGTGATAAAGCTTGTTGCGTATATTCAGTTAACATCGCTTCATGTTTTACTATTTTTTCAAGACCAATTTTTTGAATATATTGAATCGCTGCATGAAGGCCAATCGCACCCGTAATATTGGGCGTGCCGGCTTCAAAGCGTTGTGGTATTTCAGCATAAGTTGTTTTATCGAATGCGACAGTGCGGATCATCGACCCGCCACCTTGATAAGGCGCCATGTTTTCAAGTAATGATTTTTTACCATATAACACACCGACTCCGGTTGGACCATAAACTTTGTGTCCCGAAAAAGCTAAAAAATCACAATCTAAATCGAGCACATCAACTGGCATGTGTGGAATTGATTGTGCGGCATCAATTAATACTGGGACGTGATATTTATGGGCGATTTCAATCATTTGTTTTATGGGGTTGATGGTGCCTATGGCATTAGAAATTTGAGTTTAACTGTAAAATTTTGTTTTGGTTGTGATACATTTTTTTTAATCATCTAATTCAATTTCACCTTTATGACTGATGGGAATGACTTTAATTTTTGCACCAGTTTTCTCGGCGATTAATTGCCAAGGTACAATATTTGAATGATGTTCCATTGTTGATAAAATAATTTCATCATCTTGTTTGAAGTGAGCAAAGCCGAAACTATCAGCGACTAAATTAATCGCCTCTGTTGTGCCTCTAACAAAAATAATTTCTTCGCTATGCTTGGCATTAATGAATTTTGCGAGGGCTTTTCTTGCTTGTTCGTAAGAGGCTGTTGCTCTTTCGCTTAAGGTATGAATGCCGCGGTGAATATTCGCATTTTCTTCGCGATAAAAATGATTAACCGCATTAATAACAGCTTGCGGTTTTTGAGTCGTGGCAGCATTATCAAAATAAACTAAAGGTTTGCCCTCTATTTTTTGATGTAATATGGGAAAATCATCGCGAACTGCATTGACGTTTAAGTTTTCCATTATCACTTCTTCCTCGACTAACATTTATAGCATCTCCGAAATTAATTTTTTGAGATATTCACTGACTGGTGAATGATTTATTTTTGCCAGAACATCATCGGCAAAAGCATTGATTAATAATCGTTGAGCTTGTTCTTTACTCACACCTCTGGCTTGCAAATAATAAAGCGCGTCTTTATCAATTTGACCAACAGTTGCACCATGAGTGCATTTTACATCATCTGCAAAAATTTCTAATTGGGGTTTGGTATCGATTTCGGCACGGTCTGACAACAAGATATTTTTATTTTGTTGATGTGCGCGTGTTAATTGCGCATCTTTGGCAACATAAACTTTGCCATTAAAAACACCGCGGGCGCGATGATTTAAAATACCTTTATAATTTTGTGAACTATGACATTCGGGATGATGATGATTAATCGTCGTATGATGATCAACATGTTGATAATTTTTTGCAAGATAAACACCGTTTAACTCAGCATGCGCATGGGCTTTTTCAAAATCAACAATAATATCACTACGCGTTAGCATGCCGCCAAACGAGTAAGAATGTGAATTAAAAAGACTCGACTGTTGTAATTTCGCAAATAAATAACCTATATGATAGGCTTTTTCACTTTCTTGCTGAATTTTTATATGATCAACACTCGCATATGCTTGGCAAAAAACATGACTTAGTACATTATTAAAATATACTTGTTGATGATCGCTATAATAAGATTCAATAATAGTGACATGGCTATTTTCATTAGCAATAATACAATTACGAATCGACGAGGTTTTATTTTCACTCTGACTAAAATAACTTAAATGAATTGGTTTTTCGAGTGTGGTATTTTTAGGAATATAAATAAAAATACCATCTTGCCAATTTAAAGTATTTAAATGATTAAAACCATTTTCACCAACATTATTTAAATAATTTTCGAGAAGTTCAGGATGCTGTGTTGTGGCTTTTGCTAAGTTACATATAATAATGTCTGCCGGTAGCGTTTGAATGTGACTTGATTTTTCATGATACAAACCATCAATGAAATGTAGTTGATGGCAATCAAGATTTTTTTCTAAAGGTAAGACGTAAAAGTCTTTTTCTTCCTGATGCGCTCTAGTTGTTGAAGGCATAAATTGCTTAGTAATAGGCGCAATATGCGTGTATTTCCATTCTTCATCTTTTAATGTGGGCAAGCCATGTTTATGTAATTCATCAAGTGCTTGATGGCGTAATTGATTTAGCCAAGTTAATGAGTTACCGGGTAATTGTTGTTGCTTATGTTCAGCAATATGTTGTTCGATAAATTCTTCCATCACGCAATTCCTGCATAACCATGTTGCTCTAAATGTACTGCTAAAGAACTACCCCCTGATTTTACAATTTTACCTTTTGATAAAACGTGAACGAAATCAGGTTTGATATGGTCGAGTAATCGTTGATAATGGGTTATTAATAAGAATGAACGTTTTGTATCACGTAAACTATTAACACCATCAGATACAATTTTTAATGCATCGATATCTAAACCGGAATCGGTTTCATCGAGCACTGCTAATTTGGGTTCTAACATTAACATTTGTAAAATTTCATTACGCTTTTTCTCACCGCCAGAAAAGCCTTCGTTGACGCTGCGATAAAGTAAGTCTTCACTCATTTTCATGGTTTTAATTTTTTCTTTGACTAAGACTAAAAAATCCATGGCATCAAGTTCTGCTAAGCCTTGAGCTGTTCGAATATTGTTGACGGCGGTTTTCATTAAATAAATATTACTCACACCAGGAATTTCGACAGGATATTGGAATCCTAAGAAAATACCCAGACGCGCACGATCGCATATTGATAATTCATGAATGGGTTTATCTTCAAAAATAATTTCACCTTCGGTGATTTGATAATCTTCTCTACCGGCAATGGTATTGGCTAAAGTTGATTTGCCTGAACCATTTGGCCCCATAATGGCATGGACTTCACCAGGGTTGATCGTTAAATTTAAACCTTTGATAATTTCTTTATCATCGACTTTAACATGTAAATTATTTATTTTGAGCGTATTCATTTTAACCAACACTTCCTTCTAAACTAATACCTAATAATTTTTGCGCTTCGACGGCAAATTCCATTGGGAGTTTTCTTAAAACTTGTTTACAAAAACCATTTACTATCATTGACACGGCATCTTCAATTTCAAGACCGCGTTGCATTAAATAAAATAATTGATCTTCACCAATTTTAGAGGTGGATGCTTCGTGTTCGACTTGCGCCGTACTATTTTTTGTTTCGATATAAGGAAACGTGTGTGCGCCACATAAGTCACCTAATAACAAAGAATCACACTGCGTATAATTGCGCGCATTCGTTGCTGCTTTATTTATTCTGACTAGGCCGCGATAAGTGTTTTGACCATGACCGGCAGAAATACCTTTAGAAATAATCGTGCTTTTGGTGTTTTTACCAATATGAAGCATTTTAGTGCCGGTATCGGCTTGTTGAAAATTATTGGTTAATGCCACCGAATAAAATTCACCCACACTGTGATCGCCTTGTAAGATGACACCTGGATATTTCCAAGTAATAGCACTTCCTGTTTCAACTTGGGTCCAAGAAATTTTTGAATGATCACCGCGACATGCACCTCGTTTAGTGACAAAATTATAAATTCCACCTTTGCCATCTTTATCACCAGGATACCAATTTTGCACAGTCGAATATTTTATTTCAGCATTTTTTAACGCGATTAATTCAACCACAGCAGCGTGTAGTTGATTTTCATCCCGCATGGGGGCGGTGCAACCTTCAAGATAACTAACATAGCTAGCTTCATCGGCGATAATTAATGTTCTCTCAAACTGTCCAGTTGAAGCAGCATTAATACGAAAATAAGTCGATAATTCCATAGGACAACGAACACCCTTTGGCACATAAACAAAAGAGCCATCACTAAAAACAGCAGAATTCAACGTCGCAAAAAAATTATCAGTATAAGGCACAACTGATCCTAAATATTGTTCGATTAATTCAGGGTGATTTTTTACTGCTTCGCTAAATGAACAAAAGATTACACCTTCTTTGGCGAGAGCTTCTTTAAATGTTGTGGCGACAGATACACTATCAAATACAGCATCAACAGCAACATTGGCTAACATTTTTTGCTCTTGTAAGGGGATACCTAATTTTTCATATGTTCTTAAAAGCTCAGGATCAACTTCATCGAGGCTATTTAATTTTTCTTTTTGCTTGGGTGCGCTGTAATAACTAATAGCTTGGTAATCGATATGATCGATATTTAATTTTGCCCAAGTCGGTTCTTTCATTGTTTGCCAATGTTTATAGGCTTTTAGGCGCCAACGTAATAAAAATTCAGGCTCTTCTTTTTTTGAAGAGATTAGACGAATGACATCTTCATTGAGTCCGGGTGCAATTGTATCTTGCTCAATATTCGTTACAAAACCATGTTCATAGTCTTTTGCAATAATATCGTCTAATTCACGCGATGATTTAGACATCGTTTTCTCCATCTATAATTATTCAGTATCACGAATTTCTTTAATCGGAATGGTTTTTAATCCATGCATGTTTGCTTGGGTAAGTGGGTTTGCTAATTCAGCTAATGAAATACCATCAAGTGCAGTGTGAATGGCCATGCTAATTAAGCGCCAGTTACCTTTAATAAAACAATAAGGTTCAATATGACAAGTCGAATGATCCATGGCGCACTCAGTGATGGCGAGATTATTTTCCATTGCACTAATAATTTCAGCTAAAGTAATTTTTTTTGCTTGGCGAATGAGTTTATAACCTCCCGTACTACCACGTTCGGATACGAGAAGTTGATGACGTGTTAACTGTTTGAGAATCTTACTCACTGTGGGTAGATTGATACGTGTTTTTGTGGCAATATCCCGCGCGGTTAAAAAATCCGCTTCACATTTCGCAAGATAAGTCATGATCACCGTAGCATAATCTGTTAACTTACTGAGTTTAAGCATAAATTTTCGAGCCTATTGAATTGAGGACTATTCTAGTACTAATTATATTATAATGCAAGAAGCGAGATTAAGTTAGGTGATGCGCTGAATAAGGAAGGGGCCGTTGATCTGCGCTGAGTGTGAAGCTAGAAGTGTTATGGTATCGATGTTGAGACCAACGGCTGTGGTAGTCTGAATTTAATGTAATGTTGTTTTTTCGTTCCGTTCAAATTTTTTTAAAATTGTTAAATATAAATGTTCTTCAAAAGACAAAGGGCAATTCCGTTTGCCATTTTTGTTGTTATTTTTTTTATTATGTTGTTGTTGTTGTAATGGCAAGTTGGCAGAGTTAGTATTATTTTGCAGAGTAGTTGTAACTAATTGATTATTTTTTTCTTTTAAACTCATTTCGTGTGCCAAACTCGTGTGTTGTTATGGTTATAATATAACATTTTAATATGACAAGAATATGACAATTACAAGATTTTTAGACAAATTGTCCTGGTTTTGGTATAAATCAATAAGTTGGATGAACTGCAGGGACTCAAAATGAATAAGATTACTAGTGTATTAGGCGCTCTATTTTGTGTGTTAACTATAAATGTGTGTGCGAATGCGCGCAGTTTATATTTTGGTGTGACGCCCACGTCTTTAGGTGATAGTCATGATGCTAGCGTACTCTATAAAAAGTATAAAGATCTGACGAAATGGTTAAGTGAAAAAATTGATAATCGAATTATTCTGACGCCCTATCCCAACCAATGCCAATTAGCAAATGCGTTAGCAAAAGGTCGAGTGGATTTTGCTTTATTGGATAGTGGTGCTTATCTCCATGCCAAAGCGCGAGATGAAAATGTAAAGCAAATTGCGCTTAGCCTCATAAAAAACCCTAAAACAAAAGGTATAAAAACGTTTTCTTATTCCTATGTGGTTGTCGATAAAGACACCAAAAAAGTAAAATCGTTAAAAGATTTAAAAGGTGACTCCATTGCATTTTCTAATCCAAGTTCCATGCGTAGTTTTATTTTCCCCGCACTTTATCTCGAACAACAAGGTGTGAACTATAAAACGTATTTCAGTCAGTATTTTTTCAAAAACTCACCCAGAATAGTCTTAAAACTAGTTGGTGAAGGTTTAATTGGTGCGGGCGTAGTGTCTGAATTTGATTTAGAAAATAATCCTTCTCTTGCAAAAAAAGTAAAACCTATTTTAATAATTAGAGGCGTGCCAAATCCTGTGGTAGCAGTTTCCGAAAATATGCCAATGTCAATGGTTGAAAAAATGACGCAATCGTTACCGCAAGTTCCTCGCAAAGCTTTAAAATGGTTAGCGCTTGAAGGTTTTAATACAAATTATAATCATTATTATGATCCCGATTATGCGGCGATTCGTCACAATAATTTAGTTCCAAATTGTTAAACTAAAAATTAAATCTGGGTATGTTTAAACCCGAATGATGAAGAATGAATAAGAAAGGAAAAATTAAATGGCCTTTACGTTTGTTAAAAGTCCCTGTTTTTTGGGGAGTGTTGAAGTTTGGGAAAAATATTGTAGAGAAAGACAAAGTAGACCTGATTACGCGGAACATGGCAAAACTGTCGATGACTTATTAAAAGAAGAGAGTGAAGATAGATTAGAAATACGAAAGTCATATTTGGGTGGGAAAGGATTATTTTTAGCTAAAGATGCTGTGGCGATTAAAGAAAATGAGTTTATTGGGATCTATATGGGGGAAATTAATAGTAACTTTTCTAGTTGTAACAATTTTCGGACCTGGAATATCATTACAGCAAGCATTAGTGTCGATGCCAGCAAACTAGGCAATAAAGTGATTTTTGCTAATCATGCGCCAACTTTCTTACCAATTGGTATTAAAATTCAAACTGCGAATGTAAAAATTACAGTGTTATTTAAGCGAGGTAAACCCTATCCTTGCTATCAAGCCACCAGGCAAATTCAACCTGATGAGGAAATTGTTGTTGATTACACCAGAAATTTTTGGCAAAAATCTTCTCAGTCTCCTATGCTTATCTCTAAATCGGGATTATTACCAAATGATGGGGAGTTAATGAGATTCATATCATTAAGTTTTATTGAAGTTTGGAATGGAGGTAAAAATTTCAGTAAAATGAGAAAAGAGTTAAATTATTATAAAGATTTATGTTTTTATATTATCGCCGCTTTTAAACAATTGGAGCGTTTAATACAAGATCCCGGTCATAAAAAATTAATGGTATGGATTAGACATTCAATTGTTCATTATTCCTATATGATAATAGAGGGAAAATTTTCATATCAAAAACAAAAAAAATCCTATAGTTTATTCGATTTATTGAAAATTTTAGGTTCATTATGTGATAATCCAGTTGGAAAAATACAATTTCCATTTTTGTATTCATCTGGACAACAATCAATCGCTTTTAAACAAACGGAACATAATATTGAAACAATACCCAAATCAAGCCGCAACAGACACTAAAATACTTGTTTCCTGGAGTTCAGGAAAAGACAGTGCGTTTATGCTGCAAAAATTATTACAAGACAGTAAAGTGACTGTTTGTGGATTATTAACGACGTTTAATCAAAAATATGATCGTGTCGCCATGCATGGTGTGCGAAGAGAATTAGTTGAAGCACAAGCAGAAAATATTGGTTTACCATTATGGCAAGTAGATTTACCTGATAATTGTTCGAATTCGGAATATGAAGCCATTATGGCAAAAGAAATAATTAAAGCAAAAGAAGAGGGCATTACTCATTTTGCATTTGCTGATTTATTTTTAGAAGACATTAAAAATTATCGTATTCGTAAATTACAAGATACTGGGATTAAAGCGCTGTTTCCGCTTTGGCTTTATGATACTAAGTTATTGAGCCGAGAAATCTCTGAGCAATTTGGCGTAGTGATTACGGTAGTCGATAGCCAGCAAATATCCGCGGATTTTGTTGGTCGACATTATAATGAATCTTTGTTAAATGACTTGCCAGAAAGTGCTGATCCTTGCGGCGAAAATGGTGAATTTCATAGTTTTGTTTATCATGCACCTTACTTTAAAAATAGAATTAATATTAAAAAAGGTGAGTTAAAAACACGGGGTCAATTTAATTTTTGTGATTTTACGCTCTATTTATGATAATTATTTCTGGTATATTTGCGGAGTATAGCTTGGTATACTGAGTTATCGTTTGATTTACAATCCCTGCTACCGATATCTAGGACTGAAATTTTTTCCCAGGGTGTGTTTATATTGAAGAACTAAGAATAATTCGAATAAATTGGAGCTTTCAAGATATATGGCATCAAACCCGTTAAAGTTAATAATATTCAACAATTATTTTGATCTCTCTAGTCTGCAGCATCCAAAGTATAAAGAAATATTTGTAGACTTAGTTAGATTAGAGCCTAATGAATATCAACTATTATTACAAATTATTGATGATCAACAGGATTTATCTCAATTTAAAGACTTACTCGCTCAGGAAATGGTCGAAAAAATTGTTGTTTTAACTTTAGATATTTTAACCAAAGTTGATGATTCTCAAAATAAAGAATTGTTGAATAAAGTTAAATTGAAATTTGAACAAGCTATTAAATATTTATCGGATCGAAATAATAAATTAGAGGAATTTCTAGAGTTATTAATAAAATTTAATCCAACCGTAAAGCAAGCTGAAATTAAACTATTACAACATCCAATATTTGTGTTTGACGATTTAGAGGAAGTAGAAGAGGCGCCTTCTCGAAAAAAAGGCCAATTAGATATTTGTGATTTGCCTAGTATTGATAAGGGTCATGATTTATTAAAAATAGGTTTAAATGCTGTTTTAAAAGTTTTGCAGAGAGTTCTACGTGATAAGGAAAAAATAAAAGTATGGGGTGCTATTCTTAAAGTTGATGACTTAAATACATTAAATGCAAAGATTCAACAAGCAATATTCAAATATGTAGAGTCTCATAAAAAAAAGAGGATCATAGAATTATTGCGTAATGGAAAAAAAACAGATGATACATTAGAAAGCGCATTGTCTGATAAAGATTTTCAACTACCACTTTCAGTAAATAGTTTTATTTCGGGAAAATATGAATCACAATATCCCACATTAAAGCCTAGCTTTGTAATAGATGCGTCACTCAGTGATTTAAGGCTTGCTTTATATAGTGTTGTTTTATTAATAGAAGAAAGCAAGCTGAAGCAAAATGCTGAATTAGTGGCAAAATATGAAGACTTAGCGACGCAAGTTAACACAGTGATTACACACTTATCGAGTGGTCCAAGTTAAGCTAAATTTGTCTTTTATTCCTAGAAGTTTTAATCAAGAGCATTTGAGTACTCTTGATCAAAACAATATTTAGCTAATCTTGATAAAGTGGGTGAAACATATCAAGAAAATTTTCTAGGTTTTATGTTGAAGAATGTTAATTTTATAATATTAAGTAATAATCCGATCGATACAAATCCAGGATATTGATACCAAGCAGATATTTCTTTGTTTAGGCGAGAGGAGTTATTGAATTGAGATTTATCTTTTGTATTAAACGATCTAATCATGAAAGCGACCTCTTTTTATAATGAATTAAATTACGTTAAATCAATTTTATCAATGCGTGCTGTTGATGCTTAGATTATGAAATAATATTACATGACTAGGCGTGAGCAGTAAATTGAAAAAAATTCATCTGCATGATGAAAAAAATGCGCTATAATAAGCTTTTGTTAATATAGGGTTCTCTTATGATATCACCATCCCTTATCTCGATTAATTATGATAATTTTCATCATATTCCTACTGTAAAACATCGAGAGACCATTGCTTCAATTTGCGAAAAATTACCCACAATTGGTGAGATAAAACAAATATCAATTTTTTTAATCACGGCTGATAATAAGATGGCATTATTATCAAATAATCCTCTTGAAGCTATTTTAGGTGAAAACTATCAATATCCTCTTATCAACATCAAGGCTCTCAGTAGTGAATATGCGGATAATGGATATTTATTAATGAATGAACAAACTTATATTGATAAAACACATCATCAGCATTTTATTGAAATGTTAAGAAAAACATTTTGTTTGCATCCCACTTTAGCACTGATTAGACATTCATTGGATTGTTCATTAGTGTGTTTTCTACTTCATGAAAATGCAATAGCAGATAAACAAGCATTTTATGATAATTATATCAATAACATCGAACAGTTTATACTCGAGTTCCTCGAAAATACACTCACTATTTATGCGGAACAATTACCTTTATTAAAGTCGACACCATTTTATCAAGATAAAAATAGTCGAAAAAAAATGATAACCAATCGTCTATCTTTACATGAACAAGATTTGTTTGCCTGTGAAATCGATACGTTAAATTGGACGGCCAGAGGCAAAACAGCAGAGGAAATTGCCATAATATTAAATTTATCAACAAATACTATTACCACTTACCGACAACGAGCCATCAAAAAATTAAACGCTAAGAATATAAGCCATGCCATTTATATCGCTGCTCAAAAAGGTTTAATCTAACTAAACGTCTAAGATCTTAGACGTTTAGTTACAAGTATGATCCCGCTAATATGTGTTTAATATTTTAAGCGGTTCTTATAATGAAAATACAAACAAAATCCAATTCCAATATTTTTATATTACTCGTTTTGATGATCATTCTAAGTCAATTTTCATCAGATATTTATGTGCCAGCAATGCCCGCTATTGCTCGTGATTTGAAACTTAATGGCAGTATTATAAAAGTATCAATCGCGATGTATTATTTAAGTCTTGGTTTGAGTTCTATTTTTTATGGCCCAATTGCTGATTATATCGGGCGAAAAAAACCTATAATTTATGGTAATTTACTTTTCATTCTAGGATGTGTGCTTTCAATTTTCGCTTATCATGCTACTACGTTTTTATTCGCTAGAGTGCTGCAAGGATGCGGCATGGCTGCTAATTTAACTTTATTTCGCGCGGTCATGCGTGATAGCTTTGAAGGTGAAGGCTTAATGAAAGCGTCATCTTATTTAACATTATTTGTGTCGATAACCCCGCCACTTGCGCCAATTCTTGGCGCTTATTTACTAGACTATTTTGGCTGGCGTAGTTGTTTTGTGGGATTGTTTGTATTTGCTGTTTTGCTGACAATATTATTATTAAAAAAATTACCCGAAACTTTAAGTCACGAAAATACCTCATCGGGATTGCAATTAAAGCTGTTATTGGCGCACTATAAAACCGTGCTTAGCCATCCTACTTTTTATTGCAATGTTATAATATCTGGATCAGCTATGGCGTTAATCTTAAGTTATGTGATACTTTCACCATTTTTCTTTATTAATATAATGCATCTTAATCCGCTGTATTTCTCTTGGCTTTTCTTGATGAATGCAATTGCGTTAATGTTAGGTTCATATTTTAATATTTTACTAATAAATTTAGAAGAGAAGATAATATATAATAATATTTTTTCATCATTTTCACGTATGGTGACTGGGGCGAGTTTGATTTTTGTTATGGGAGTAGTTTTGCTCGCCCAATATTTTTCACACACTGTATCAATTGTTTCAGTTTTAGTCTGTTTGTTTTTTGCCTTTATTGGCGTTGCGCTTCAATTTGCTAATGCATTTGCATTAGCAATCAAGCCGTTTAATCATATGGCGGGGACAGCTGGTGGCGCTTTTAGTGTGATACAAATTTTAATAACGGCTATTGTATTATGTATCGTATCACAAGTTAAACAACATTCTATATTGCCCTTAGCTATTATTGTGACAATATTGGGTTTAATTATGCTGGTGATAAAATTTTGCGAAATAAAATCATAATAATGGGTGGAATAATTAATAAAAAAGTACCACCAGCTAAAATTGTTTCATAACGTAAAACGCTACCAACTTTTATTGTGCTTGGAGGAAAAAATCCGATGAAGATTGCAAATAAGCAAGTCAGCGTGCCTAACAAACCAACTGTCCACAATCCTACTTTTCCACCAGGAATGGTAAATGTTCTTTTGATGTTTGGTTTTTTATAACGTAAATAAATCACAGCTAAAAATAATGAAATATATTCTAGTAATGCAATTTGCGCAGTCATGGCGGTTAATAACCAATAAGAACCATTGACTGATGGGATAAGTAAAAAGACAGAACATAAAATAGTAAATATCAAACCTTGTAATAATAATATTCGTTTAGGCACATTATGTTTGTTGACTTGGCGAAAATACACTGGGATGGAACCATCTTCTGTTGCGACCAACAATCCCTTCGTGGGACCAATTATCCAAGCAGAAACGGCTGAAAATCCGCCCAATACAATTAATACAATAACAATCGGTAAACACCAGGTTAAATGAAATGCGTTGAGAAATATTGAAAATGCTTTGATTAATCCGGATACGAGGCTGATTTGATTGTGTGGAATAACACTTGAAATAGATAAAGATGAAAATAATAAAGTGATAAAGATAATAATCGTTGAATATAATAAAGCGCGAGGGTAGTCTCTTTTGGGATTTTTGACTTCATCGGCATGCATGGCTGACATTTCTATTCCAATTAATCCAAATAAAATACCAATGTAAAAAGTTAAATTACTAGGGTGAGAAAAATTAGGTATTAAGCTATGCCAGTGATAATTGATTTGCACGGGTTTGCCTGTGAGATACCAAATAAAGCCTAAAATAATTATAAAAACCATTGGGAGAATCGTACCACCAATTGCACCTAGCGCACTGACAATACTAGATGTTCGCATACCAAAAGAATTAACTAACGTTGATAACCAAAATATAGCAAGTGTACTAATTAATAAATAATATTTATCATCGGCAAGTTGGGGATTAAATAAAAAAGCAATCGTTGCTGCGATAAAAGATAAAATAGTGGGATACCAAACAACATTATAAATCCATTGTAACCAAATCACGATAAAACCAATATCTTTACCAAATGCTTCACGTACCCACACATACATGCCGCCTTTGGTTGGCCAGCCTGTTGCTAATTCTGCAGAGGCAAGCGCTGTTGGAATAAAAAAAGTAAGACATGCGATGAGGTAAAAAAAGATAATACCACTGCCATATTCCGCACTAATCGGTAAACTACGTAAGCTATCGACGGCGATAACATTGATCATGACTAATGAAAAAACGGATAATACTTTTTTTTGTGGCATTGAATATTAATCCTTAACAGAGAGATGTGTATTAGCTAGCGATTGTCCTAATAGAATATTATCACCCTCTGCTAAATGAGTTGCCCATGACACAGCTTGATTTTGAAAAAGTAAAATAGCGGTAGAACCCATATCAAAAAAACCCATTTCATCACCACGTTTAAGATGAATTTTATCTTCTTCATAAGAAATCGATTTAATTGTTTTCGCACGTGGCGGATTTAATTTTCCTGCCCATGCTGTGTGGATGCTGGCGACTATCATGGCACCGACTAAAATGATGGCCATTTTGCCGATTTCAGTGTCGAAGACACAAATTGCTCGTTCATTACGAGCGAATAAGCCTGGAATTGTTCGAGCATTTAATTGGTTTACAGAAAACAAGCGACCAGGTACATGGATCATTTGTATTAATTTGCCATCGATAGGCATGTGCACGCGATGATAATTACTCGGTGCTAAATAGAGTGTCGCAAAATGCCCTTGTTTGAAATTGGCGACTAAACTGTGATCATTGGCGAGAAGCGATTCTAAAGAATAGTTAATACCTTTAGCTTGAAAAATTTTATTGTCATCAATTTTACCCATCGCACTAATGCTACCGTCTATTGGACTAATAAGATCGGGCAACGCGGCAAAAGGACGCGCTTCGGCTAGTAACTGACGAGTAAAAAAAGCATTAAAATTTTCATAATCATTGATGTTTTGGAGGCGTGCATTTTCGAGTGTAACCTTATAGTGCTTCATGAAAATACTAATAAAGAGGTTTTTAAACCATTTTATTTTACACGCAGCGAGTTTCCCCATAAATCGTGATAATAGATGATGCGGCAAGCAATATTGCATGCATTTATTAATTTGTTGTTTCATTGTTTCGCCAAAATTTGTTGTAAGCTGTTATATCTTGAAGTGGCAATTTTTCCCTGTTCTTTGGCTTTTAAAATAGCACACCCTTTTTCATGTTGGTGAGAACAATCGCGAAAATGACAATGACCTAAATAGTCTTGCAATTCTTTAAAACCACTAATAATTTCATCACGTGTTAAATTCCACAAACCGAATTCCCGCACACCTGGTGAATCGAGAATATAACTGTTTTCATCTAAGTGATAAAGCGTTGTTTGCGTTGTGGTGTGACTGCCGAGTCCCGAATTTGCGACTAATTGACCGGTAATAATATTTTCATCACCCACGAGTTTTTTTAATAAAGAAGATTTTCCTACCCCTGATTGCCCGACTAAAATACTGCGATGTTGATGCAATGCTTGTTTTAATGCTTCAATACCATCCCCTGTTTTTGAACTCGTCGAATAAATTTGATAGCCCAAATTTTGATAAGTTTGGAGACTGATATTGAGTAATTGATTTAAATCATTTTTGTTACAGATAATACTAATTGGCATAGATTGTTGTTCGCTACTAATGAGATAGCTATCTAACATATAATAACTAGCAGGCGGCGTGAGCGCGATCACTACAAATATTTGATCAATATTCGCGGCAACCTCTTTAATTTTTCCGTGCGATAAAGGTCGTTGTAAAATACTGTGACGCGGTAATCGTGCCGTGATGACGTTACCCTGTTTTTCATTTTTTAACCACAGCACTTCATCACCGGTGGTGATAGTTATATTTTGACGAATTTGACATAAAAAAACTTGCTTGTGATCATCTACGACTTCAGCTTGGCGGCCATGATGAGTGATAACCAGCCCTTTTTCTTCAGGGCCTAAACCATCAATATGATCATCAATGCGTTTTTTTTGCCTTTGTTTAATGCGTCTTTGTTGCAGTTTGCTTAAATTTCGTTTATTCATAGGCCTATTATATATTATAAAGTGCAAGGCATGAAAATTTATAAAGTGGGTGGTTGTGTCCGAGATAAACTTTTAGGAATAGCTGTCAAAGATACAGATTGGGTGGTCATTGGAAGTACGCCCGAGGCCATGATCAATTTGGGATATAAACAAGTCGGGGAAGGTTTTCCTGTTTTTTTGCATCCTGATAGTCATGAAGAATATGCGTTGGCTCGTAGTGAAGTGAAAACTGGACCAGGTTATAAAGGTTTTGCTTTTGAATTTACGCCCGATATTACATTAGAACAAGATTTATTGCGCCGCGATTTAACCATTAATGCCATTGCTGAAGATGAAAATGGAAATATTATCGATCCATTTAATGGTGTTGCCGATTTAAAAGGCAAAATATTAAGACATGTTTCGCTAGCGTTTGTTGAAGATCCTGTTCGGTTACTGAGACTAGCAAGATTCTATGCAAAATTTTATCACTTGGGTTTTACTATTGCCGAAGAAACACAGGCGTTGGTAAAAAAAATGGTTCTGAATCATGAAATTGATGCGCTAGTACCAGAGCGTGTGGTCGCTGAACTGCTAAAAGCATTAATGTCCGAAAGTCCCATTGCATTTTTTCAGGCCTTGCAAGAGGCGGGGGCATTACAGATTTTGTTTCCACATTTAGGGCAACAACAGATTGCATTAGATTTATTACAAATTGCAGTCGCGCAAAATAGTAAATTGCCAGTTCGATTTTCCATTTTATGCCATCTGATGGGGCATTCAATTGATGAGGGAACTAAACAATTAAAACAATTTTTTTCTCGTTATCCTCTTTCGAGAGAATTACAAGACAATGCGTTATTGGTAGTAAAGTACCATCAAGTTTTTCCCACGATTAAGTCATTAAATGCCGAGTCATTACTATCTTATTTGATGAGATTAGATGGTTTAAGGCAACAAGAACGGCTACAAAATTTTCTAGATGCCTGTGAAATAATTTATCCGCAACAAAAACAATATAGCGAAATAATTCGACAAGGTTTGAATATTATAACCAAGTTGGATGTTGAAGCTCTGGTCCAACAAGGTTTCTCACAAAAAGCATTGGTCGATGAAATAAAATACCAGCGGATCCTGCTTTTACAACAGCACTTAAAGTTAAAATAACCCCAAAATATTTCTTAAAAAACTCAAAATACCCAGCAGTAAAATGTGCAGAACCTGCTATTTTCAGTGTTTCAGCGATAGTCGTCGACTGAAAATTACCTGCGGAAACGCAAAAATGTTGAAAATATCAGGTTTAAATGCAAAAAAAAGCTATTTTATAGCATTTTTTTGTTGTATATATTTTAATATCGTTCTAAGCTATAGCGGTTTTTCTATAATCTTTAAAGGAGATCGACAATGCCAAAAAAAGCAACGGCAAAAAAAGCAACTCGCAAAACTGCGAAAAAAGTTGTTCGTAATGTAGCTAAAGCAACTAAAAAACCAGCTAAGGTTAAAAAGCCTGCTAAAGCTAAAAATCCAACTGTTAAAAAAATTAAAGCGAAAGCTACAATTAAGCAAAAAGTTGATATGTCAAAAGTTAAGCCTATCACGTCTAAATTAACTAAAACTCAAATTATTGCTCACATCTCTGAACAAACAGGCGTATCTAAAGCTGAAGTTACTGAAGTTTTTAAAGCGTTAGCAGTATGTATTCATGGTCAAATGAAAACTAAAGGATTTGGTGAATTCACTATTCCAGAAACTGGTGTTAAAGTTCGTCGTATTCGTAAACCTGCCACTAAATCACGTAAAATGATTAGCCCATTCACAGGTCAAGAAATCACTGTTAAAGCAAAACCAGCACGTAATGTTGTTAAATTAAGTGCGCTTAAAGCTTTAAAAGAATCAGTTAATAAGTAATTTACACTGAATCTGTCAAAAAACGCCTTTTTGTGTTACAAAGAGGCGTTTTTTTTTATATTTAGAAGATGAGGAAATTCACATGCGTACTAGTTTATTGAACGAACTTTCAACCGAAATCGCGACTTTAAAAACAAATGGTTTATATAAAGCTGAGCGTATCATTAATACGCCACAGCGAGCAGCGATCGGTGTGGTTGATGAGCCCGAAGTTTTAAATTTTTGCGCAAATAATTATTTAGGTCTTTCCGATAATTCACAATTAATTGCGTCAGCGACTAAAGCGTTACAGGATTTTGGTTATGGCATGTCATCAGTTCGATTTATTTGCGGTACCCAAACCGTTCATAAACAATTAGAACAACGCATGGCAAACTTTTTAGGTTTTGAAGATTGTATTTTATATTCATCGTGTTTCGATGCAAATGGTGGTTTATTTGAAGCTTTGCTCGGAGAAGAAGACGCCATCATTAGTGATGAATTAAATCATGCAAGTATTATTGATGGCGTGAGGTTATGTAAAGCCGCTCGTTTTCGTTATAAAAATAACGATATGCAAGATTTAGAAAAGCAATTGCAACAAGCAAGCAATTGTCGCCATAAAATCATTGCTACCGATGGTGTTTTTTCGATGGATGGTATTATCGCAAATCTAAAAGGCGTTTGTGATTTAGCAGATAAATATAATGCGATGGTAATGGTTGATGATTCACATGCCGTTGGATTTATGGGTGAAAATGGTCGCGGCACACATGAATTTTGTGAAGTGATGGGGCGAGTGGATATTATTACCGGTACCTTAGGTAAAGCATTAGGCGGTGCGTCTGGTGGTTATACTTGTGCCCATAAAGAAATTGTAGAATGGTTGCGTCAACGTTCGCGTCCTTATTTGTTTTCGAATACACTCGCGCCCGTTATTGCTGCGACATCAATCAAAGTCATCGAATTATTAGAAACATCGAGTATATTGCGCGAAAAAGTTCATGCTAATAGCCAATATTTCAGACAGCAAATGAGTGAGCTAGGATTTAATTTAGTACCGGGTTATCATCCTATTATTCCGGTGATGTTAGGTGATGCCAAACTTGCTCAAGAAATGGCAAATCAATTATTAAAAGAAGGTGTTTATGTGATTGGCTTCTCTTATCCCGTTGTGCCAAAAGATAAAGCACGTATTCGCGTGCAAATGTCAGCGGGCCATGAACGTCATCATTTAGATAAAGCGATACAAGCTTTTGCAAAAGTTGGTAAAGCAATGGGAGTAATCAAATAATGCGAACCTTGGCAAAATTAAAAAAAGAAGTCGGACTTTGGTGGCATGAAACCCCTAAACCTATTATTGGGCATAATGATGTTTTAATTAAAATAAAAAAAACGGCGATTTGTGGCACTGATATTCATATTTATAATTGGGATGAGTGGGCGCAACAAACAATCCCCGTTCCTTTAGTGACAGGACATGAGTTTGTCGGTGAAGTCGTTGATATGGGCAGTGAAGTAAAAGCACTTTCTTTAGGTCAACGTGTTTCAGGTGAAGGGCATGTGACTTGTGGCTTATGTCGCAACTGTCGTGCAGGTAAACGATATTTATGTCGAGATATTGTTAATCTTGGTGTTACTCGACCTGGCGCATTTGCCGAATATTTATCGTTACCTGCGATGAATGTTTTTCCGTTATCAAATAAAGTCACTGATGATATGGCATCGATTCTTGATCCCTTTGGTAATGCGACGCACACAACCTTATCGTTTGATTTAGTCGGCGAAGATGTGTTAATCACCGGGGCGGGTCCTATTGGTATTATGGCGGCAGCGATTGCAAAACATGTGGGCGCGCGCAATATTGTGATAACAGATATCAATGATTATCGATTAAAATTAGCTGAAAAAATGGGTGTCACCCGCGCAGTCAATGTGAAAAATGAACAATTAAAACAAGTCATGGCTGAATTAGGTATGTTAGAAGGTTTTGATATTGGTTTAGAAGTTTCAGGTTCATCGAATGCGTTTAACGCCATGCTCAATGTGATGAATCATGGATCTAAAATCGCGATGCTTGGATTTTTGCCGAATGATACGCAAATTAATTGGAATAATATTATTTTAAAAGGGATCACCATCAAAGGTATTTATGGCCGTGAAATGTTTGAAACTTGGTATAAAATGCAATCGATGTTGGAATCGGGTTTAGATATTTCTCCTGTGATCACACACCATTTTAAAGTGGATGATTTTCAAGCCGCATTTGATGTGATGTTATCAGGTCAAGCGGGTAAAGTAATTTTGGATTGGCAGAGTTGAGTGGTAATTAGAAGTATAGGTAATAAAAATTATTTTGTTCTAGCTAAACTGTATTTGGATTAAATAATATTACTATACTTATTGATTCAACTTTTTCTATTTTAATCGTTGCAGACAATCACTTTTGTCTGCAAGGTAAGTCTCATTTTTTTGCAATTCTAAGTAATGATTTCTGTGCCCAATGATTGCAAGAAAAACCATGATTTGCCCTTCAGGTTGTTGAGGATGATGTAATGTTAATAGTCGCCAATAATCTTTAATAAACATCGATATTAAAGGTGTTCGCCTATCATGATATTTTATATCACCACATTTATTTACTTCTAGTAAGTCACTTGTTTTCACATTTTGCCATAGAATAGAACTCGTCAATAAATTCTCTGTAATTTTACGAGTAAATGGCATAAATGATTTATAAGTTGCGATATTAATCGGATTGGATTCTATATTATAAAATTCACAAGCATTACGTAAATTGCTGACTATCGCAGAAGTTACCTGTTTAAGAATTCCTTGGTTTCGAAAACTGGGCTCTACATATCGCCAAGCAATGTAAAAAAAACGCTGATGTAATTCAATAGTAAATTGAACGATGGGATCTTTTGGGAGATAAAACAAATGCTGAGTGTTTATCCGCTGTAATCCTCTTTTTGTACCCAGTAATACATTTAAAGTTTCAACGCCTTCTTCGTCATCCGAATAGTTTACGACTAAAAACAAGGCGTCATTATTTTCACTATCGGGTAATGTAAAACCAACTTTGGGATCATAAGATATAATGATGGCTTGAATTTTATGAGATACTGAAGGCGGTAAATTATCGTAAACTTCATCACCTATCAATTCTAAATGATTTTTTGATAACATATTTTTATTATTGTAATTATTTTAAGTGACAGAACTTTAATACAAGAAGTCAAAAATTTATAGATAAAAATATTTTATATCCCATAATTGTATTTTAAATAACCACCATATAGAGTAATTCAGTTTATTAATTCAATCCACCAATTCTAAAATAGTATCCCATTCATGTTGACTAACAGGCATAACCGATAAACGATTACCTTTACGCAGTAATGCTAGTTTTTCTAAGGCCGGAATTTGTCGTAAATCGTCTAAACTAATCATGTGTTTAAATTTCTGTTTAAATTTTATATCTACCATCATCCAACGCGGATTATTCGGATCACTTTTAGGATCATAATATTTTGATTCTGGATCAAAGGCGGTGTGATCAGGATACGCTTCTTTGACCACTTCTGCTGTTCCAACAATACCGGGTGGTTTGCAATTGGAATGATAAAAAAAGATTTGATCACCTTTTTTCATTTCATCTCGCATCATATTACGCGCTTGATAATTTCTAACACCATCCCAATGTTCTGTTTTTTTTGGTAATGATTTTAAATCATCAATGCTAAAGGTTTCTGGTTCGGATTTCATTAGCCAATAATTCATGAAGGATTCCTATGATAAATCTTATTTTCAGTGATGACGTAGTCTAGTTGAACATCCCATGGTTCGGCAATAATTTTATCGACCTTTTGCATTTCAAATGCAACACCAACAAGAACAGGCTTTTGTCTAAACGGCGTTTGACGAAAAGCAAAAGTGCGATCATAAAATCCACCCCCCATACCTAGGCGATGGCAATTAGAATCAAAAACACTTAATGGGACTAAGACTAAATCTAATTGCCAAGGCAAGATTAAACTATTTTCATGATAAGTTGGTTCATTTATATTAAATCTGTTTTTTATTAATGGTGTGTCTTTTTGATATTTTGCAAACCATAGACGATTAATTTTTGCAGGGTGTAATACCGGTAACGCCATTATTTTTTTTTCATCGGTTAAAATTAAAGACAAATTAACTTCGTTTTTAAATGCAAAATAAGCCGCGATTTTATCGGCTTGTTGATAATAAAATTGATTGATGAGTGTTTGTTGTATTACTTGACTTTTTTCGTGAACAATTTGCGTAGATAATGTTTGGCGTTGTTTAATAATTTGTTGACGAATATCGTGAGTCATTAAAATCCCCATTGCACTTTCAGGTTATACCACTTGAGCCTGATTCTCATCAGGTGGGGAATAGTTGTGCCACATCAGGCTTCCTACTACTAGGTAGGCTTGCACAACAGTGACAGCGGCATCGAAACCCCGAGTGTTATAGCGTTGGTCAAGTATATATATACCTGAAAGTGTTTGCCAATGGGGACTTATTTATTATAACTCCATTTGCTCACTTTGGGTCAATTCACGAGAGATTTTTTCGCTAAGATGATTAACACGGGTGTTAATTTCTTTGAGGTATTGATCTGATTGAGATTGTTGATTGAGAAAATCACTGCAAGTATTAATCGCTGCCATGACAGCGATACGATCAGTTCCTGCTACTTGATGACTATCACGAATTTCCCGCATTTTAGCATCGAGTAATAACGCAGATTGTCTTAAGCGTTCTTCTTCATGAGGTGAGCAACGGAATTGATAAGTTTTATCAAGAATTTGCACGGTTACCGTGATATTAGAATTTGTCATCACCGATCCTCAATCGTTTCTAAACGTTTAATTAAACTATTGATTTTGCTGATGGCTTGGCGATGTTTTTCTTGTAATTCATTTTTTTCACGAATTAAAATGGATTGTTTATCTAATAGATAGAGATTTTCTTGTTTTAATCGTTGACAGGTTTTAATCAGCGCTTCGGTTTGTAGTTCAATGTGCTTAAGGTTGACTTTTTCCATGATGCCATCCATCTGATCATTTTTATTACTATAAATGTCAAATTTATCACGGTCAATGATTTTCGTGCTAGAATAGCCCGCTTTACAGTTTGGGAGAATGTCGTCATGCATAACGACGCACCAAAATTGCCAAGTTACAATGATATCATCAATGCGTTAATCGAATTGAATGGCCTAGAAAGTCCCGCGCTTTCTCATGGCATGATGTGTGGATTTATTTCTGCAGGTCATCGGATGAATGGAAAACTTTGGCTTGATGCGGTAACCGGTGCCACAGAAAGCCCTATTAATTTAAATGAGAATATAAAATATATTTATATTGAACTTTTTGAAATGACTTCTACTATGTTAA
>CAYGUK010000007.1:7881-24886 GCA_964352985.1 uncultured Legionellales bacterium | reverse complement strand
GTATTTCATTGCGTGTTGAATCATTAGGATTTTGGTGCCAGGGATTTTTATCTGGTTTAGAATTAGCAGAAGTGAATTTGGACGAAATCCAAAGCAATGAAGAACTCGAAGAAGTGATCCAAGACATCGCCGAAATTGCTGAAGTCAATTACGATGTGCTAGAAGACGATGAAGATGATGAACGCGCTTATGCTGAAATTGTCGAATATGTTCGTGTCGCTGTTCTTATGGTTTATGCCGAGCTCGAATTTCAACAAGGTCATCAGGAACAAGAAGAACCATCACGTTTACATTAAGAGGTAGATATGACTGACTTAACCGCTTTTGCAAAAAGAAGAAAATCTGTTTTTTCACAAATGACAGATGATAGTGTCGCTATTTTATTTTCTGGAAGTGAGATTGAACGCTCTCCTGATATTGAATATTTATTTCACGTCAATAAAGATTTTTATTATTTAACGGGTTTAAACGAACCCGATAGTGTTTGCGTGCTATTAAATAAAGAGAAAAAATGTATCTTATTTGTGAGACCCAGAGATCTCGAAAAAGAAATTTGGAATGGCAAGCGCACCGGTGTCGAAGGTGCGAAAGAAGTTTATGGTGCCGATGAAGCTTATTCGATTGAACATTTCACAGGGATATTAGCCGACTTATTATTAGATAAAGATAAAATCTATTATGCTTATGCGCGTGATGCTGTGTTCGAAGAGCAAATTAGTTATTCAATAAATAAATTACGCGGCAAAATACGTTCGGGTGTTCGCACACCGCTTGAAATTGTTAATATCGATAAAATTCTTCATGAAATGAGAATGGTTAAATCCGCTGATGAAGTTAGCATCATGCGCCAGGCTTGTGAAATTTCTGCAAGAGCTCACACTCGTGTCATGAAAATGTGTCGTCCTGGTTTATGGGAATATGAATTAGAAGCAGAATTAATGTATGAATTTTACAAAAGTGGTTCGCATTCTCAAGCTTATAATAATATTGTCGCGAGTGGTCCGAATTCTTGTATTTTGCATTATCGTGAAAATTCTCGCCAAACAGAAAAAGGTGATATTGTTTTAATCGACGCAGGATGTGAATATCAATTTTACGCATCAGATATTACCCGAACGTTTCCAGTGAATGGCAAATTTTCAAAAGAACAACAAGCGATTTATGAATTAGTATTAGCCGTGAATAAACACTGCATTAGTCAGGTTAAACCAGGTATTACTCGGGATGTGGGTCAAAATACAGCAATCAAATTATTAACCGAAGGCTTAGTTGAATTAGGGTTATTAAAAGGTCAGGTTGATGATTTAATTAGTGAACAAGCTTATCGCCAATTTTACATGCATCAATTAAGTCATTGGATTGGTTTAGACGCGCATGATGTGGGAATCTATAAATTACATGATGGTTGGCGTACTTGGGATGAAGGCATGGCGTTTACGGTTGAGCCAGGCCTATATATTTCGCCAGCAAAAAATGTCGATGAAAAATGGTGGCATATTGGTGTTCGTATAGAAGACAATATCATCGTTACCAAAAATGGTTGTGATGTGTTGACAAGTCATGTTGTTAAAGAAGTTGATGACATTGAAGCATTGATGAAACAATGACGGAACAAACCCAGCATTTTGATATTGTGATCGCAGGTGGTGGCTTTGTGGGCTTATCACTTGCGTTAGCACTTGCGCCGTTTAAATTAAAAATTGCTGTCATTGAACCTATCCCATTTCAAGTCCGAGAACAAAATGAATTTGATGCCCGTTCAATTGGGTTATCGTTGGTTTCCAAAAACTTTTATTCTAGTTTAGGATTATGGCCTAAGTTAGCAGAATTTTCCGCACCGATTAAAACCATTCATGTGTCACAACAAAACCATTATGGGATGGTGCAATTTAATGCGCGAGATATTAAACGCGATGCTTTTGGCTATGTTGTGCCAAATCATCAATTTATTGCTTCACTTTATGAAGAAATAAAAACTAAAAATAATATTCAATTATTTTGCCCTCATAGAGTTGAATCGTTTGTCAATAATAAAACTACGGTCATTATTAATTTAGATCAAGATATAAAATTAGCCGCAAATTTATTGTTTGCCGCTGATGGTTCGCGCTCGATGATTAGAGAAAAATTAGGATTAAAAAACTCGGTTTTTCAACATAAACATTTTGCACTCATCACGAATATGGCGGTTGAAAAAAATCATCAACAAATTGCTTTTGAACGTTTTACAGATAGTGGACCGATTGCAGTTTTGCCTTTAGTTAAAAAGCGATGTGCTTTAGTGCTAACAATTCATGAATCTGATGTTCCGAAAATTAAGCAATTATCAGATGATGATATCATCAAATTAATTCAACAACGTTTTGGTTATCGCTTAGGGCAAATCACTAAAATTGGTCAGCGTCAATGTTATCCCTTAAACTCGGCGTTTTGTGAACATCAAGTTAATGATCGCATTATTTTACTTGGGAATGCCGCGCATACTTTACATCCGATTGCGGCGCAAGGATTAAATTTAGGTTTACGAGATGTGGCATCAATCGTCGATATTATTTCTCGGTTACAACAAGATAAAGCAGATTTAAATAGTCATGCTTATTGGCAAGACTACATTAATCAACGCATGCGAGATCAAAAAAGATTAATATCCTTCACCGATTCACTCGCCAGATTATTTTTATATGATTTGTTACCTTTATCGTTGGTCAGAAATTTAGGTTTTATGAGTTTAAATATAATTCCCGGTTTAAAAAACACGATTGCGCGATTTGGTATGGGTGAAAAACAATGCTTACCACAAATGGCGTTGGGTATTCCACTGCAGGAGATTGTTGATTATGCCACAATATAAAACTCATTATGATGTGTTGATTATTGGGGCGGGCTTAGTGGGTTTAACACTGGCAAATGCCTTATGTGAAAGTGATTTACGAATTGGTATTGTTGAAAGTAAACCCTTCGAAGAAAATTGGGATCCCACACACTATGATTTACGTGTGAGTGCTATAAATTTAGCTTCAGAAAATATTTTTAAAAATTTAAATATATGGCCTAATGGAAGAATTGCACCCTTTCGTCACATGCATGTTTGGGATGAAAAAGGTAACGGCTTTATTGATTTTGATAGTCAGCAAATTGTGAATGCGCATTTAGGTCATATTATTGAAAACCGAGTGATGTTACAAACCATGTTTGAGCGATTAAATAATTTTGGTAACGTTCATTTATTATGTCCCCAGTTTGCTGAAAATATTGTGACTGAAGAAGATAGAGTAACCTTAGTATTAAAAAATAATAAAAAAATTTCTACGCGACTCTTAGTGGGCGCTGATGGCGCCAGATCTTGGCTTAGAGATAAAGCAGGTTTTACCATGAAAAGTCGAGAGTATCTTCATCATGCGATTGTTGCGAATGTTGTTTCAACCAAACCCCATCAACAACGCGCTTTACAACGGTTTTTAAGCACAGGACCACTCGCGCATTTGCCGTTACCAGATAAACATCATACTTCGATTGTTTGGTCTTCAATACCAGAATGTGCAAAAGAATTAATGCAATCATCTAATGAGGAATTTGCAAATCGTTTGGCAAGCGCCTTTAACTTTGAGTTAGGTCACATTAATGAGGTGAGTCAACGATTATGTTTCCCATTGACGATGCGTCATGTTAATCAATATTGTAAAAATAATATTGTTTTGGTTGGTGATGCCGCTCATACAATTCATCCTTTAGCCGGTTTAGGTGTTAATTTAGGGTTGTTAGATGCCGCGAGTTTAGCTGAAATTATTTTGCATGCAGAAAATAAAAATCGTGATTTTGCCAACATGGTGACCTTACGCAAATATGAAAGATGGCGCAAAGGCCATAACGCATTAATGGTCCATGTGATGAATGGTTTTAAAGAACTATTTGCATCACAAAATAACCTGATAGTTTTTGCAAGAAATTACGGGTTGAAGCTCACGAATAATTTTTCACTCGTCAAAAATCAAATTATAAAAAAAGCAGTAGGGTTATCAGGTGATTTGCCTAAGTTAGCTAAATCTGATTCTGTGATTGTGTAAATTAAAAAAATATTTTTTTATTGTTCGAAGTATTTTATCTATTATATTAGCTTGTTAATAGTCTGTTAAGAATTGTTCGATATATTCCATTTTTTAAAGTTACTATGAAGGATTATAAAATGTCGAAACGTAAAAATAAGTTTACTACTTATGAAATATTTAGTCGCTCTGGCTTTATGGCTGATGGAACGCATGCTTCGCCTTTCTTAAAAATGGAAATAGAAAGTAAGCGAAATGAAGGTAATAAAGATATTGAGGTACCTGGTGTAAGTGATGACGATGACTTTCTTTTTGTCTTCGAGGAGGATGTTGTCGTTTTAGACCGAAAGGATCCTCAATTTAGTCAAGATTTTCCTGATTTAAACTTAAAGGATCCTAGCGACTTAGCTGATGTTAATCAATGTGGCCCAATTATTTGGCCTAGAAAAAAAATATAATCATGATTTTGCAAAAAGATAAATCAAATTTGATTTATCTTTTTTATTTGCAATAAACATAAAATTCAAGTCTAATCTTATTTTCAATTTGAAAAAGTGAATCAAATGTTATTTCGCCAGCTTTTTGATAACGAATCTTGTACTTATACTTATATTCTAGCGTCAGGTTATGGTCGTGAAGCGGTGATTATTGATCCGGTATTTTCACATTTACACAATTATGTAACGTTATTAGAGCAATTAAAATTAAAACTGGTTTTCACCATTGATACGCATATTCACGCCGATCATATTACGGCGAGTGGTGGTTTACAGCAAAAAACAAATGCGGCTATTTTAATGGGCGAGCGTTCACCTGCTGAATTTGTATCTTATAAAGCACGAGACAATGAAATCATTGATGTGGATGGTTTAAAACTGCAATGTCTTTATACCCCGGGTCATACTGATGACTCGTATTGTTTTTATTATCATGATCGAGTTTTTACGGGAGATACTTTATTTATTCGTGGAACAGGGCGTACTGATTTTCAAAATGGCGATCCTTATCAACAATACAACAGTATCATGAACCAACTATTTACTTTGCAAGATGACACTTTTGTCTATCCTGGTCATGACTATAAAGGTATGACGGTTTCTACCATTGTAGAAGAAAAAAAGTTTAATCCGAGATTACAGGTAAAAAGTGCTGATGAGTATGCTGAAATTATGAATAATTTAAACTTACCTTATCCCAAAAAATTTGATGAAGCACATCCTGCTAATCTAAAGTGTGGCACAAATGAAATAATTAAATAACTTTTTCACATTTTATTAAGATTTATCCCTTATTATCGCGAGCTCTATTTATTTACATCAATAAAGGTGATAAGAATAATGTTTGCTTTAACATTTACAGATGATTACGGAAGTAATTATTCATTAACAAATCCAAAACTTCCAAATTCAATTACATTTCAACATGGTGTGGAAGTCGTGTCTGTTGATTCTTTTGGTAGAGGACAACTCGAACACGCCGTTGTAAATTTTACTTTTACACACACCGATGATCATATTAAAGAAGTTATGGTACCCACTAAATTATTTGATATAAATCGTCAACCATTGGATTTTGGTGCTCAAACAAAATTTGTTGTAACAAGTCAATATGAGCTAACTAGCTGCCAAATAAGTTTGCAAACTGCTAAATTTCAAAGCCCTAAATCCAACAGGACTGATGTAAACTTGCTTGTAGAAAGTTTAAGCCGCAGTATTTTCAGTCAGGGGCAACGTCAGTTAACTGGACCTCAAGTTCAAGCTGTAGTAAAAACTTACCAAGGCCCAACTCATAGATTATAATTTAAATTGTTAATTGCAAAAAAATTTCGTTCTTGAGTTTGATAATTAAAATGGGTTTAGCATGATTGTTTAAACCCATTTTTTATTTAAGAGAGATTTAAATAACTTAATCAGCGATGATTATCATAAAAGTTTCTTCCGTATTTCTACTGTATTTCAATCTGATTCACATCATGATGGAATATCCGCGTAACTCTATTGAACATCAGTTCTAATTTAGATTTTATTAAGGAATAAATATATTACAATTTTGAAAAAATGTGTAATGTTATTCCAATAGATTAAATGTGAAATTATAATTTAAAAAAAGTTCTTTGCCTTAAATTTGGGTCATTTGTATCAGAATGATCTAACCTTACCGGCGCTGAGGATATGCTAGGCTGTATTTCGATGACTGATCTTGGTGAGCCACTAAATTCACTTTGTGAAATGATCCCGACACTTTTTAATCGTTGTTTCATGTTTTTTTCTAACTGTGCTTCAGAGGGTGTTATTAAACTAGTGAGGCTTGAAGGCGTATCAATCGACTCAACAGCAAATCGCCCAGCTTGACTTAGTGTAGTCCTTAAACGAAAGCGTTCATTAAGTTGATTTTTTATACGTTGTAATCGTAATCCAGCAGGGTTATCTTCAAATAAATTTTCAACGCCTGCTTGGTGAATGGCCCAACGAATAGCGGCTTCGACATTTTCGATAATTTTAACACTAATATCGTCGATGAGATTTGCAATAATTGATTCAATAAATGAAAAAAGCCCAATGGGAATACTTAACATTAATTCAATATTGCCACCCGTAGCAATACCACCCACAGCAAATAATAAGGCCAACATACCAGGAAGAAAAGTTGCGTAAGTTTGAAAACTATTTGATGAAATTATTTGATTGATTTCGGTTGTTATTTGCGTTTTCCAAGTTGTTAATTGCTCTAATATAATGTCGAGATAAGTTTTGACGCAGTGTAAATCAGTTTGAATTTGTTGATTATCTATTGTTGTTAAAGTTGCTTCAATTTGTCGAATACGTGATTCAATCATTTCTTCTATTGAGTGAAAGGCACTCATAGCGGCATCAAAGGTTTGCATGAGTAGTTTTCGTTTATCATAACATTCATAAAGATCACCTATCACTTCAGAAAATATTGCCCCCACACTGATACCAAATGCTTGTGTGAGATGATGTATTAATCCGATATAAGTTGCAGGATCTCGAAAAAATAGATGCCAATTTACGTTGATTGTCGGCGGTGCGTCTATTGATTGTGTTATTTCACTTTCATCTACTATAACAAAAGTTGTCGATATTGCGATGGGAAAGGAAATCGTTTGAGATGTTGAGATTTTAGAGCTTGCTTGATTCCAACGTTGTATAACAGTTTGAGCTCTTCTAAATGGTGTTTGTTCACAGACACTTTCACAAAGTAATGTTAAATTTACAGTTGTAGGTGCATTAACATTGATAGATAAATTTTCGCTTGGTAAACTCATTGTTCTCTATTTTATAATTAAAATTGGGAAAATAATTTAAATCAAAATAAAAAATAAAGTTTATTGTTTGATCTATCTTAAAATCTTCGTTGTCTAAAACAAACTAAAAACAATGGCCATTGTTCTATGAAGTTTGTTTCATTTGAGAAGTTTGATCCGGGGCGCTGGTTTCTTCTTCTCGAAATTCATATTTAACTTCAAGGAATATACTGATAAGTAATAATAAATTATATCGTGAACTTATAATCTCTGCGTTATTTGATTTTAAATCTATGATAAAAATGCGTAATCTCTCATAAAAATTTTTCAAAAAAGAGTCTTCTTCAATGCCTTGAGGTGTAAATTTTCCAACCATTGTTCGAGCGAAATATTCTAAATAACCTATTTGTAAATGTTTTTCTCGAGTTAATCCTTTTTTAGATAATTCGTCTTGTTTTGCAGTGTAACTTTCATCACAAGTGTCCCTTCCTGGCCAATCAACGACTTCGCCACGAATAACCAAAATCATATTATCAAACAGTGTTGGCTTATTGAGGTAATCAGGGATTTCTTGAATTTTTGTTAATAACATTTGAATTCTAATATGATGATAACTATGACTATCATCTTGTTGATCTGCATGTGGATTACCGCTATACATAATAATCCTATTTATTTTATCTTTTAAAATACTATATCAATATACAAGTAAAAATTATATAGGAAAATATTCATGGATATTGCTTAGGCAAATTTGGCTATTATTCCATCCAGGAAATCATCGGATAAAGAATTGAAGTGTTCGTTTTAGCCGTGTAATGAACAACAGGATCAGTGCTATCAGCAACTCCTTCAAACATAACATTATTCACTGTGTTACTTAACACCCAAGTCAAAGCACCATTGATGTTGACACAGCTTAATTTGCCATTGATAGGAATGGGTTTATACATGTTGTTTGGTGCAATTTGTAAGGAATAACTTTTATCATTACCTGAGTCGCAAGGGAAATTTATTACAAGGTTTTGTTGTCCGAATTGATCAAAATTGTAGTTAATATGGAGATTAGGTAAATTAGGTAAACTACCTGCACCTTGATTAGGTTGAGGCGCAATATTAAAACAACCAACCGTAGGTAAAAAATTATTATTTGCTTGATAACAGTATCTTGCAAAACTAATTTGAATGAAACTAAAACTAATTAACAAACCCAGCAAAATTTTATTCATCACATCATCATTAAACAAGTTCGTGGGCGATTAATTTTCATTATAGATTATTTTTGCGGATTAATTGATAAATGAGGCGAATTGCCAAATGTAACCATCAGGATCTTTAAGTTGACACATACGATCAGACCAATAGGTGTTTTCAGGTGGAAGAATATTTTCGGCGCCCATTGCTAAAGCATTTTTATATAGTTCATCGACATTAGGACAATATACGTAAAGTAACATCGAAGGAGATGTATTTGAATGAATAGGTGCTTTCATGTCTGGGGATAAAGTGCCTTCAAGCGCTAACATGATATAAATATCGTGATAATACATATCGGCATGATCGGCAATGCCATCATCATTGGTAATAATATCGCAAAGAGAAAAATTGAACGCAGAAATATAAAAGTCTGACATTCTGTGTACGTCGCTTACGGTTAGATAAGGTAAGACCCAAGGATGTTGTTGCGTTTTCCGTTTTTTCACTTGTTAAAAATTCCTTTTCATCACCTACTTTTTTAAGGTTACCTGAGATGCTATGGAAATAAAAGAGAAGTTTGGCTCGGAGAGTTTTCATCAGGTCATATAAATGGTATAAATCGCCCTTTCGAAGAGGATAATGCATGGGTAATAAAACAAGTCTTTATGATCAGCATGTAAAAGCAAAAGCCATGATTGTTGATTTTGCTGGGTGGGATATGCCACTACATTATGGTTCGCAAGTTGCAGAACATAACATCGTGCGCCAAGATGCGGGTGTCTTTGATGTTTCACACATGACAGTTGTTGATGTTCAAGGTAATGGTGCGCGTGATTTTTTACGTTATTTAGTCGCCAATGATGTTGATCGTTTAACAGGTGTTGAAGGTAAAGCACTTTATGGTTGCATGTTAAATAAAGACGGCGGGGTAGTAGATGATTTAATTGTTTATCATCGACACACCGGAAATTATCGTTTAGTCGTTAATGCGGCGACTCGTGATAAAAATATGGCTTGGCTACAACAACATGCAAAAAATTATTTAGTTACGCTAGAAGAACGTCAAGATTTATCGATGCTTGCAATTCAAGGACCAAATATTAAAGAAAAAATTAAGCAAATTTTTCCTGAAGATTTGGCAGAATCTTGCTTACAATTAAAACCCTTTCATGCCTTAGATACTGAAACTTTTTTTATTGCACGCACTGGTTACACTGGCGAAGATGGGTATGAAATCATTGTGAGTAGTGATGCTGCTGTTGATTTGTGGCAAAAAATATTAGCCGCAGATATTAAACCTTGTGGCTTGGCCGCACGTGATACCTTGCGATTAGAAGCGGGATTGAATTTATACGGCACTGATATGGATGAACATACTTCACCATTAGAAGCAAATTTAGCGTGGACAATTGCTTTTGAACCAAGTGATCGTGATTTTATTGGTCGAAACGCATTGAGTGAATTAAAACATGCTGGTGTTACTCAGCGTTTAGTAGGTTTAGTTCTTGAAGGCAAAGGCGTATTGAGAAATCATCAAAAAGTGATCACCGATGAAGGTGAAGAAGGTTATATTACAAGCGGTAGTTTTTCTCCAACATTAGGAAAAGCCATTGCGCTTGCAAGATTGCCAACACAAATTGGTGAAACATGTATGGTTGAAATTCGTGGAAAACAAGTGGCTGCTAAAGTTGTGAAGCCACCTTTTGTTCGTCATGGAAAAATTTTAGTTTAGAGAGAGGTGAACACACAATGAGTGATATTCCAACAGATTATAAATATACCACAACACATGAATGGTTACGTGTTGAAGATGATGGTTTAATAGCATTAGGGATCACCGATAATGCTCAAAGTCTATTAGGCGATTTAGTTTTTGTTGAATTACCCGAAGTGGGTACGACTGTGAGTGATGGTGATGAATGTGGGGTTGTTGAATCAGTAAAAGCGGCCTCTGATATTTATAGTCCTATCAATGGTGAAATTGCAGAAATCAATGAAAAACTTGCTGAAAATCCTGAAATCATAAACCATGATCCTTATGGTGATGGTTGGATTTTAAAAATTGCACCAGAATCTTTAGAAGAATTAAACGATTTATTAACAGCGGATGCCTATGCTGAACACATCAGTGCTGAAGATGAATAATAATTATTAGAGGTTAACATGCCCTTTATTCCCCATACAGAAGAAGATATTGCTTCAATGCTTAGTACTATTGGAGCAAGTTCAATAGATGATTTATTTGATGAAATTCCTAAGCATTTACGTGCGAATGAACTCGAGGGTATTCCTTCTGGATTATCTGAAATGGCAACAAGCAGATTAATGAATGACATTGCTGCTAAAGATAAACAACAATTATGTTTTATCGGTGCGGGGAGTTATCAACACCACATTCCTGCAGCTGTGTGGGAGTTAACCGGGCGTGGTGAATTCATGACAGCTTATACACCTTATCAGGCTGAAGCTGCGCAAGGAAATTTGCAACTCATTTATGAATTTCAAACTATGGTTGCTAGTTTAACCGGAATGGATTTAGCCAATGCGTCTTTATATGATGGCGCCACAGCTTGTGCGGAAGCCGTGTTAATGGCCATGCGTTTGCAAAAAAATAAAAAAGAAAAACGGGTTTTAATTCCCATGAGTTTACATCCCCATTATCTTGACGTAATAAGAACCGTTACTTGTGGTCAAAATATAATTATTGAAGAAATTCCTTATTGCACAAACGAAGGTAGATTGGCTTGTCATGTTTTGGAAAATTATGCTGATCTAGAAATAAGCGCCATTATTATTCCACAACCTAATTTTTTTGGTGTGCTTGAAGATGTTGAAGCTTACATGCGTTTTGCTAAAGCACAACAATGTTTAACGATTGCTGTGGTAAATCCGACTTCACTTGCATTATTACAATCACCAGGTACTTGGGGAGAATGCGGTGTTGATATCGTTTGCGGTGAAGGGCAACCTTTAGGGATTCCACTTGCATCGGGTGGTCCTTATTTTGGTTTTATGGCAACAAAATTACAACACGTTCGAGCAATGCCAGGTCGGTTAGTGGGTAAAACAACAGATAACGAAGGCACATCGGGTTTCACTTTAACTTTACAAGCACGCGAACAACATATTCGTCGATCGAAAGCGACTTCAAATATTTGTACTAACCAAGGTTTAATGGTAACAGCTGCGACGATCTATATGAGTTTACTAGGACCATTAGGCTTAAAAAAAGTGGCAGGTTTATCTCATACCAATACTAAAATGTTAATGAATGCATTAACCAGTATTAAGGGTGTTGAGCGTGTATTTCCTTCTCCTTTTTTCCATGAAGCCGTGATTAAATTACCGTTATCAGCTAGCACAGTCTTAAGTGAATTAAATCGTTTGGGCATTCAAGGTGGCTTTGAATTAAGCCACCATTATCAAGAATTACAAAATTGTTTGTTAGTTTGTGCGACTGAAATTAAAACTGCAGATGATATTAATGAATATAAATTAGCATTGGAGTCAATTTTAGCCAATAAATAAATGTGGTTATTTGATTCAAATCAAACCGTAAAATAGTGAGAGCCAGTAATGGTGATTTTCGACCAAGCAAACACAGCACGTTTTGCTATTCACCAACTTCCTGAAGGCGAAATGGATGTTAGCGATATTCCACAAAATATGTTAAGAAAAAATAAACCATTGTTACCTGAATTATCAGAATTACAAGTGATCCGGCATTTTACAAATTTATCCAAGAAAAACTTTAGTATCGATACCAATTTTTATCCATTGGGTTCTTGCACGATGAAATATAATCCTCGTGGCGTTCATAAAAATGCGATGCTGAGTAATTTTCTAAATCGTCATCCATTTACGCATGTTGAAAATAGCCAAGGTATTTTATCTTGCTTATTTGAATTACAAAAAATTCTAGGTCGGGTGACAGGTATGGATGCAGTTTCACTTGCACCTATGGCGGGTGCGCAAGGTGAGTTTGCCGGTGTCGCCATGATTAAAGCCTATCATGTTGCAAGAGGTGATCATGAGCGAGTTGAAATGTTGGTGCCAGATGCTGCGCATGGAACAAACCCTGCTTCAGCTGTGATGTGTGGATTAAAAGTTAAAGAAATTCCCACAGCAAAAAATGGCGATGTTGATATTGGGGCACTTGAAAAAGCAGTTGGCCCACAGACTGCCGGTATTATGTTAACCAATCCTTCTACTTTAGGTGTGTTTGATCGTAATATTGAAAAAATTCAAAAAATTGTTCATCAAGCCGGCGGCTTGCTTTATTACGATGGTGCAAACTTAAATGCTATCTTAGGAAAAGTCCGACCCGGTGATATGGGCTTTGATGTTATTCACATGAATTTACATAAAACATTTGCGACGCCTCATGGTGGTGGCGGTCCCGGTAGTGGACCTATTGCGGTGAAAAATAAATTATTACCTTTTATTCCCCATCCACTTGTTTTGAAAGAAAATGAACAATTTCGTTTTTCGACTAATGATGATCATCCGCAAAGTATGGGACGTTTATCTTGCTTTATGGGAAATGCGGGTATTTTATTACGTGCCTATATTTATGCGAGAATTTTAGGTAAAGAAGGGTTAGTAAGAGTGTCAGAATTTGCGACCTTAAATGCAAATTATGTGATGGCAAGATTAAAACAACTTGGTTATAAACTTGCTTTTCCTGAAAGACGCGCGAGCCATGAATTTATTATTACGCTTGCCGATGAACATAAAAAATATGGCGTAACAGCGATGGATGTGGCAAAACGATTACTAGATTTTGGCATTCATTCACCGACCTCTTATTTTCCATTATTGGTGCCAGAATGTTTGTTAATTGAACCGACTGAAACAGAATGTAAAGAATCCTTAGATTATTTTATTGATGTCATGGCAAAAATTCGTGAAGAAATTATCAATAATCCTGAGAAAATAAAATTAGCACCTCATACCATGCCTGTTAAACGTTTAGATGATGTAAAAGCGGCACGAGAACCTAATTTAGTTTGGCAAGAAAAATAATTTTACAATCTGCGCAATATGCTACAATTTTAATTGTTGTATTGCGATTGTTTTACAACAGTTTAAAATTTTTTTCTGTTAACTAAGTGAGAATATATTGTGCGAGCAGTTTTTTTTTAATTAAAAATCAATTTAACAAATTATTTGGGGCTACAAGTTATTCTTTTGCAGGTTTAAAAGTTGCCGTAACTGAAAGAGCGTTTTGTTTAGAATTAATCTGTGCAGTTATTTTAATTCCTCTCGCTTTTTTAATTAGTCACGTTGCATTAATTCGCATCATATTAATTTTCAGTATTATTTTAGTTTTAATAATTGAATTATTAAATTCAGCAATTGAAAGCATCATTGATCGGATTAGCTCTGATCATCATCCACTTTCAAAAAAAGCGAAAGACTTTGGATCTGCTGCTGTCTTTTTAGCTATTGTCAATGTCATTATTGTTTGGCTGATAGTGTTGCTTTAACACATTGTGGATAACATCTGA
This sequence comes from uncultured Legionellales bacterium, assembly GCA_964352985.1. Lineage (GTDB taxonomy): Bacteria > Pseudomonadota > Gammaproteobacteria > JAHCLG01 > JAHCLG01 > CAYGUK01. Next base: position 10,871 of record CAYGUK010000007.1, on the reverse strand, counting down.
ATAAATTGTTAACGTGAATTGGTATAACTTGTGTAAATCCTGTGCGAGTAATGAAGATAAAAATATTGGTATGATATCGACTTCATATTTATTTAATGACATAATATTCAAACGTCGTGGCAAGCATTTATATAGCGAGTCACGGTGTGATCAGGGGGCGTAATAAGCCATGAATGGTTGTACAGATACACATTCATGGCTTTTTTATTTAAATTGTCAAATGGATATGGCACATGCTACACATTTTACTTTTTTCAAAAAATGACTCTCTTTCAAAAAAAATTATTCAAAAGATTGATGGTGACTTTTACGAACAATTAAGATTGTTTCATGCGACTCAGAATGATCAAGCAATTAATTTTTTGCAAAATAAAAAAGCAAATATTATTTTTTTAGATTTTGAATTACCAGAAAATCAAAATACAAAATTTTACAATCAACTATGCAAAGAGTACTCGAAAATTCCTGTTATTGCGTTAACAAATGCTTATAACGAAACGATTGATATCGACATATTTGAATTAGGTGTGCAAGATCATATTACTAGTGATGAAATTGAACATATCGATTTTCAACGATTAATTTCCCACGCTTGTGAAAGACACAAATTACGACATAAACTCGCCGAGCAAAATGAACAATTAAAATCCGCGCAAGTAAACATGTTACAAGCTGAAAAACTGGCATCGTTAGGCCAATTATCCGCAGGGGTAGCTCACGAGATCAATAATCCTTTAAGTTTTGTGATTTCAAATGTGAAAACGCTAGAAGATTATATTAAATCATTGATTCAAGTGAATAGTGAATCAAAAAAATTGATTAATTTATATCAAAAAGGACAGCTTCAAGATTTACAAGCCCAGATCGATATTATCGAAAGCATTAATAAAACAAAAGATATGGATTACATTTTAAATGATATCGATCAACTCATGGATGAAACGAAAGATGGCTTATCTCGAGTAAAAGAAATTGTTATAGGTTTGCGTAGTTTTGCTCGTACGAATGAAGATGAGTTTGAGATTGGCGATATAAATGATGGTATTGAATCTACAATTCGAATTGTCATGCATGAATTAAAATATCGTTGTCAAATTGAAAAATGTTATGGTGTCTTACCAAAAATAAAATGTAAACTTGGGCAATTAAATCAAGTTTTCATGAATTTATTAATTAATGCCGGTCAAGCAATAGAAGAAAAAGGCATCGTCACGATTAAAACGTGGACGGATGAAAAGAATATTTATGTTTCAATTAGTGACACAGGTTGTGGTATTAAAGAAGAAAATCTTAAAAATTTATTTGATCCCTTTTTTACAACTAAACCCATTGGCAAAGGAACTGGGCTTGGCTTAGCTGTTTCCTATGGCATTATTGTTGATCATAATGGTCAGATTAATGTGGATTCTACCTTGGGTAAGGGGACAACTTTTACAATAACCTTGCCAATTGAACGTTAATTTTTTTCATGATTAAAATACCATAAACTCAATAATATTAATCCAGCTAAACACAAACTATAAATTGCTAATGGCATTAGCGTCGATAAGTTTAAATTAGTGATAAACGGTACTAAGATGGCCGCAAATAAACAGCGTAAACCAGATAATATGCCTGGCATTAATCCGACATGTTCGCGATATTTATGACAAGGGATGGCATTTGATAATGGCACAATAAATCCTGCAATACAAAAGATCATACTCACATAGGCACTAATTGAAATGACATTACTTTGAAAAAAATTCGCGACACTTATTTGTAAGATGGCGACTAACAATAATAAAAAGATCGTTAGTTTTAATAAATATTCGCTATTAAATTTGCTTAATAAAAAATTATTAATAAGTGATCCAATGATGTAACAAACGACAGCGGGAAGTGACATCAAACTTAACATTGACATGCTGATCCCAAATTGTTGACCAAACCAAAAAGGGATTGCAGCGAAAAATGCAATCATATAGCCGCCTGTTAATGTATTTTAATTCCATGTAAACCAATGTGAAATCGTTGTGCTAACTCAGGTAAAAAAGGGATGGTGATATTCACCATCATCCAAGTCATTAATGCTAATAAAACCACACTTATTTTAATAATTCTGTCGATTTTTATTTCTGACATGAGGTGATACTCGATATGGTATAAAATAACATTTTACCGTCCTTGACATATAAATAATAATGATTTATATGTATAGCTAGTATAAATTATTTTTATGGATGGCAAGTTGTATATTACGCTAAAACAATTAGATATTTTTGCGACTATCGCCACGACCTTAAGTTTTACTGATACGGCAAAACTATTGAATTTAACCCAACCGGCGATTTCTGTTCAAATAAAAAACTTAGAAGATCAATTATCAATAAAATTATTTGAGGTGGTTGGTAAGAAAGTCATGCTGACTGGAGCAGGTAAATCAATTTTAAAAAGTATCGATAAAATTAGACAAGACGTCGCATCATTAAAAACAGAAGTGGATAGTTTAAAAGGTATTTTATCAGGTGACTTAACTGTTTGTATTCCACCGGGCGCAGCGAAACAAGCATTTAGAATTATTGCGGCGTTTCATCATCAATATCACAAAATTAATATCAACATAAAACAAATGGTTCGTATGATACAGTTTCAACTTTTACGTGATAATACAGTTGATTTTTGTTTTATGGGATCGCCGCCTGATCGAACGCCATTTACCAAAACGCATTTATTTGATTATAAAACGTATATTATTTCATCAATCGATCACCCATTAGCAAAACGTAAAAAAGTTAAATTAAAAGATTTAAAAGGCTATACATTTTTAGCGAGCGAATACTACTCGAATTCCAGAATGATATTAGAAAGTATTATTGAACCAGATTGTCATTTGATTAACGTCGATAATGCCGATGCCATAAAATATGGGGTTGAATTTGGTATGGGTTTAGGAGGGGTTGGGTCAAATATATTTTATGGCGGTGATCGTGTGAATTATTGTTGTGTTT
>CAYGUK010000007.1:0-7871 GCA_964352985.1 uncultured Legionellales bacterium | reverse complement strand
TTTAGCCGTGGTTGCAGAAAATATATTATATCCCGAACATATTAATAAATATTATTGTGTTTTACCTGTCGAGACTTTTCCAAGAACAAATACCAGTGTTTTTTTAGTTCATCATAAAAATAAAACGTTTACGCCTGCAGCGAGAAAATTCAAAGAGTTTGTTATCGAGTATTGTCGAAATCATCATGATTTAGTTATGCCCGAATTGAAGAATTAATTTATTATTTAGTCTGGCTACTTAACAAGAAATCTGTTATGGATGAATAAATAATATACCATTCATCCTGCTTTCATAGCTTGCTCGAAGATCAGTAAAAACTTGATGTTGGCCAAATTCATCATCGAAAATACTGTCGATGTTTAATCCTGGTTGTGGGTTGGCGGTTAAATATGAACGCCATAAATCACGTAATTCACTGAATTTTCTAAACAAAGCTTTTGACTCAACACTTTGAATTTCTTGCTCATGATCCGTTTCTGTAATACCATCGGTTTCACGTTGCCAATGTAACATTAATTTATATCTAAACTTGTATCGATCATGTTTCTCAGCGAGTTGTAGTATTTGTTGATCATCTAAATCACTCGGCGAAGAAGGATATTCAGAAACATATTCTAAATCGATATCCTGCATATTGGCTAACTCAGTTCTCATTTTATTTATTGCAGAAGCTTGGATATTTTCAGGTTCTCTAAACATTTTGATTAAACAATATACTGATATTGCAGACCAAGCTAATGCGCTCACACCTTCTGGAATATTCTCTTCATGTAATCTCATGAGAGCAAAAGAAGTAGCGGCACTGGTTTCAGCAAGTGCTAGAAAACGAGTAAAGCATTGAGGTAAGGGGAAAATTTTTGATAGACCTGATGTAAACATAATTAAGAGTTCATATTGTAATGTTATTATATACCTGGCATTCTAAGGTAAGTGAACTGAATTCGATATCTCTAAATCAGGACAATTTATTGTTGTTCGGAATTATAAGTTTGACGACAGGTTAGAAAAAGGCGGAAAAAAACTAGCGCATCAGATGATGCGCTAGTCGATAGCAAAAACTTAAATACCTTGCCAATCTTTAGGGAAGGTGACTGTTAAGTCTTTATCATTGAATTTGAAATTTTCTTGAGAAGGTATTTTATTTTGAACCTGTTCTATTTTTTGTGCTAGGGTTTTGATATCAATTGCACCTGGAAGATAAATGCTTTTAACATTGTCAATTGCTTTAGTTGGCATTACAATAAAAGCAGGTGTAAAGTTTATACCTAAATTTTTAGCAAGATTATAATCGTCTTTGATATTGTTTTGAATATCTTTAGAATTCATATCTTTTTTAAGTTGAGCCATGTTAACCCCAGCTTTTTTAGCTATTGCTAACACTTCTTCTTGAGATAAATTCTTCTTTGAAGTTAATAGGGCATTATGAACTTCAGTGTATTTGCCTTGTTTCGCAGCAGCTAAAGCTACTTTAGTTGCGTAAACGGACTGTTCACCAAAAATGGGGAAAGGTTTTAATACGACACGTAAATCTTTGTCTAGCGTAACAAGTTTTTCAACAATCGGTGCCATGTGGCGGCAGTGAACACATTGATAATCAAAAAATTCGACTAACGTTACGCTACCTTTTGGGTTGCCCATAATTGGACTATTGTTATCGCTTGTTAGTGCTTGGCGATGTTGTTCAATTTTTTTAACAGCAGCATCATTTTGCTTTTGTTGTTCTTCTGTCATATAAGTTTTAATGCTGTCACGCATTTCTTGGTCGCTTAAGGCTAATTTATTGCCTTGAACAGTATCAGTAAAACCTGCAACAAGCGCATTTTTATCAATGTCAGCTTGCTGACTCATAACATTTTTAGCCATGATAGAACCAACACTATAAGAAAATTTTTGTGGTAAAGTATTGAGTGTAGTAGCAGCCAATGCACTTGCGCTAGCAAATGTAATGCCTGTTATTAGGAGTTTTAGGGTGGTTTTAATTTTCATCGTAGGATATACCTCAATATTGATGTAAATAGTTAATTTTAAGGGACGCTAACTATACCTGAATTCTAAGAAAATGAGAATTGGTGTGGTAATGAGTCCAATCAGTTTCATTCGAGGAATGATTATACACAATTTGTACTTTAATTTATAGAGGTAAGTAGAAATATGTTAGCAAATATAATAACTTAGCATTCAACATCTTACTCCTTTTACAAACGTAACTAAGTAATTAGAATAATTAGAAAATCGTTTTCCATAATGTATTTGATTGCGACATGAATTTTTTTGTTTTTCCATTGGCAATCAAAACTATCATCATGAAATGTTGAGGTTATCGCTTTTGCAACATGTTTTCTAATATTGTCTGTTAGTTTTGGGAATAAAATTTCATTAAATTTTAAATCAGGAATGAAGTCTTTTGCTTTGGTATTATAAGAGAGTAAATTGCCTGTTTTATTACAAACAAAAATAGCGCAAGGTAAATTTTGATAGATATACGCATCGCAAAAGTTTTGGCCTAATTCTTCAGTTAATTCTATTTGAGTTTTACAATGTTTTTCCTCAGGATGGTGGAGCAAATGTTCAAAATGTTCAAATGCGTCATTCACAACATTGTTTAATTCATTCGCATCCCAGGGTTTAATCAAAAAACGATAAATATCGCCATTGTTTAAATAACGCATCATTTGATTAATTGTCGCATGACCTGAGAGCATAATCGTTAATATTTCCGGATATTTTTTTCTGACGTGCTGAATAAATTCAAGGCCATTCATCTCTGGCATTAAATAGTCTGTGATGATGACTTGCACTGATGAGTCATCTAAGTAGTCTAGTGCTTCTTTTGCACTTGATCGAGTGGTTAAATGATATTTATTGCCACGCAAACTGCGTTGTATAGAAGTTAATATATTTTTTTCATCATCTACACACAAAATGTTTTTATCTAACATTATCTTCTCCTAAACAATCCTTGTTGGCTAATTGACGTAGTTGCTGGTAAGTGTTGCCATCCATTGGGAAAAAACTCATGCCATAGGCATATTGCAATATTATTTCTTCACCATCGATATTTATCTTAACTGGAAAAATGTCATGGATAATATTTTCGATTTCTTTTTTAACCGTATTTCCTGCGATATCAGGCATGATAATACTGAATTGATGTTCACTTGTTCTAGCAATAATTAAACCTTCATCATTTAAGGGACGAAGTATATCAGAGAGCTCACGAATGATTGCGTCACTCATATTGTCTTGTTGATATTGATATTCAACGATTATTAATGTGAATTGCATCGATTGCATTTCAGCTTCTTCGATTAAAAGATTTACTTGTGTTTGTAAATAATATTGATTGCCAAGGCCTGTTAATGGGTCATGCTCAGATTGAAAAATGATATTTTCATTTTGCATTGGTTCTTTAATATCTTGTAAATAAAAAATATAGGCATTAATGTTTTTTTTCTCATCAAATAAAACACTGGCACTTAACCAAGCTGTTGCTTGATTTTCAGAGAGAATAATATTGTTATCGTAAGAATTTTTATTTTGCAAAATAGTTATAATACTTTTTTGTTGTTCTTCTGAAGGGAAAGACTTATTTTTATAGTGATTGGCATAATTCCCGTTTTTACAAATAATATGATGTTGTAAGTTTGTAACAATGACTGCTTCGTTATTGAGTAGTTGATAAGTTTTTTCGGTTTTACTATTTAGTGAGGCTAAAAGTTCGTTAATATTTAGCGGGCTTGTAATTTTTTCATCAATTTCTTGGCAATATTTTATTTCATTGGCAATTAATGCATCGTCTGGATCATAATAAAAAATTACTTTAATTGCTGGAAAGAGCTTTTTTATAAAAACTGTGTATTCTGTGGTCGGTTGGTGATTAATTCGGTGTGAACAAATTAATGTAGAAATAGTATCATTCATGATTGTTGAAATAACATCCAACCAATTATGGCAAATCACTAAGGGTATTTGTTTTTTCTGCATGAAGCGTTCAATTGAGATTTGGGTCAATTCATCATCAGTGATTAATAGTATTTTGTTTTTGATGTTTTTCATTTTCCCCTCTAATTACTTGCGTATAGCCTCTTTTCTTGTTGAATATCATGAAAGGCATGAATATATTCTTGTGGCACACCTTTTTGATCTGGAATGGCTGTTATTGATAACCAAGTTTGAATAATGGTACCATTTTTACATCTTATATCCATGGCGCCAGTCCATTGACCGGTATTCAAAATTGCTTCTAATACTTTTTCTTCATCATCTGGTTTGTCTATAAGTAATAAGCGAATACCAAGACTTTCAGTATGATCGTATTGGGTAATGTTACAAAAATTATGATTAATCGATTGAATGATATTTTTGGTATCCGTGATCATTATCGCTTCTTGGATTTCTTGTGTTGTAGGTAATTTATTAAATTCGATAATTTGGTTTTGTCTACGAAAGGCATCGTCAATGTGACCTTTTATTTCTTGGTCATCCCAAGGTTTGGTAATAAACTTTGAAATTTCACCATGATTTACAGCATCAGCCAAAGCAGAAAAATCAGTATAACCGCTTAATATAATTCGAACAGTATCAGGATAAATTTTTTTCACAAGACTAAGAAAAATAGAGCCCGTCATATTTGGCATGCGTTGATCACAAAGAATGACTTGAATTGTTTCTTTACCCAATATTCTTAATGCATCATAACCATTATTAGCAGTAAAAACTTTATAATCTTCTTGACGAAGAGTACGTTTTAATGATGTTAAGATATTATCTTCATCATCGACAATTAATAAAGCTCTTTCTTCCATCGTTATAATAATCCTATTCTTTATTAACAGTTAAAAAAGGGTTCACCTAATAATTTTGATACCGATGTTAGTAAATCATCATTGTCAAAAGGTTTTGTTAAATAGCCATCAGCACCATAAATCAATGTTTTTTCTAATTTAGAAATTTCTAATGCAGAAATGACTAAAACTTTTGTATTTTCTAAATTTTTACTCGCACGAATAAATTCTAAAACTTGCATTCCATCGAGTCCTGGAATATTTATGTCTAAAGTAATGAGTTCAGGTTGAAGACTGCTTAAAAGCACACCTGCACGAAAACCATTATCTGCCATAACTAATTTATAATTTGAATTTTTTAATACACGCGCTATCGCGTTTGCCATTGCTTGTTCATCTTCAATAATCAAAATACTTTTTTTAACATCAGAAAATTCATCGGGTACGGGAATGTTATTGTTTTTCAAAAATGTTAAAAAATCATCAATAGCAATACGATGATGACCCCGACCAGGAAGTTTGTACGCGCTTAATTGTCCTGCCTCGATCCAGCGTAAAACTGTGCGATAGTGGACGCCACAAAAGCTGGCAATTTCACCCGTCGTTAATGTTTTATTCATTAAACTGTCCTTTAAATCCCTATGTACAGTATAGTAATGGAACGACAAAAGTGACAAATTTCACTGAAAAAATTTTTCTTCGGAATAAACATAGGGTTACGCATATATGATCTTAGTCTATAATTTAAGGTAGATTATTGAAAATGTTCCTTGGGGAGTAGCGAGCGATGAAGATTAAGTTAATGATCTTGTCTTTAATATTGTGTTTTTTACCTTTTAACTTGTTGGCGGCAAAAAAAGATACCGAAAGTTCTGACGTACCAGCTCATACCTGCAAGGAACCTAAAAAACCACGAACTTTTAATCGTCAGGCTATCGAAACATATAAAAAAAATATTGATGTTTATCGCAATTGTATCGTTGAATATGTGAAAGAACACAATGAAGAAGCGAAAAAATATCAAAAGTTAGCTGAAGATAATCGTAATGCTGCAAATCAAGCATTAGATGATTGGAATCGTTTTGTTAATGAGGAATTATCTAGACAACAGAAAGAGGAAAAAGATGAATGATATTCCAAACTACATTATTAGCAATAGATAATTTATTAAATTCCTAAAAAAAAATGAGTATAGAATCCATATTTGAAATGTTAGCTGGGCAAAAGCCCAGCTAACAACTTTAAGATATAATTATATTAATCCTAATTCTTTAACTGTATCACGTTCTTGACGTAATTCTTGTAACGTTGCATTAAATTTTTCTTGGCCAAAGGCATTATGTTCAATTCCTTCAATCACTTTAAATTTGCCATTTTCAGTGCGAGATGGGAATGAGAATATTAATCCTTCATCGACACCATATTGACCTTTTGAACAAGATGCAATGGAATAAGTGTTATTTGTTTTTGTATCAAAGTGAAGAGCATGAATACTATCAATAGCGGCATTAGCAGCAGATGCGGCAGATGATGCACCACGCGCTTTAATAATGGCAGCACCACGTTGTTGAACAATTTGGATAAATTCATTTTGCAACCAATTTTCATCGCTAATGACTTTTGCAGCAGATTCCCCATTGATCATAGCATTATAAAAATCAGGATATTGTGTTGCAGAGTGATTTCCCCAAATTGTCATGTTACTCACAACATTGATATCAACACCTGCTTTTTTCGCTAACTGAGTGCGAGCACGATTTTCATCTAACATGGTCATGGCAAAGAAGCGATCATTAGGAATATCTTTTGCGGCATTCATGGTAATAAGACAGTTAGTATTACAAGGATTTCCCACGACAAATACGCGCACATCACTGGCTGCATTATCATTGATCGCGCGACCTTGATCGGTGAAAATACCACCATTAATTTCAAGTAAATCAGCACGCTCCATACCGGCTTTGCGTGGTACGGAACCAACAAGTAATGCAATATTGATATCTTTGCACGCTGTGTTGAGATCAGAAGTACAAACGATATTTTTTAATAGTGGAAAAGCACAGTCGTCTAATTCCATTGCGACACCATTTAATGCTTGTTCAGCAACGGGTAGTTCCAATAGTTGTAAATCGATAGTTGTATCAGGACCAAGCATCGCGCCAGATGCGATTCGAAATAATAAAGCATAACCAATTTGGCCAGCGGCACCTGTCACTAATACTTTTGCATGTTTCATAAATATTGACTCCTGTTTAAGATTAATCATAAAACTGCGGCGATACTGCGCGCCTCTGTAAAATCATCTCGTCGAAATAAAGTTTCGACATTATCTAATTTCCACGGGATGACTTCAATTTCTTCTGGTTCATCACCAGGAAGTGATTCTTCAAATAATGATTTTGCCAAAATTAAATGGGTTTCAGCATTAATATAACCCGGGGCAACACTAAAGGTTTTAATTTCATGAAGTTCTTTTGCGCCATAGTGAATTTCTTCTTTTAATTCTCGATTTGCGGCTTCAAATATGGATTCATTTTTTTCGACTAAGCCTTTAGGAAGTCCGAGTTCGTAACGATCGGTTCCCGCAGCATATTCTCGGATTAATAAAAAAGTATCATCACTAAGCAAGGGTAAAATGATCACTGCGCCACGACTTTTACCACCGGCTAATCTTTCGTAAGTGCGTTTTTCACCATTTGAGAATTGTAAATTGAGTTGCTCAATTTTAAATAGACGCGATGTGGCAATCGTTTCGCAATTTAAAATCTCAGGCTTGATTCCCATGTTTTCCCCTTCAAAATAGAGATTGCATAGTAACGCTTTTTTTCCTGCTATGGCTAGCATTGGTGAGAAGTTTTTGAGTTTAAGCATGTGCATATTTTAATGATGAAGTTTCTTTTTTCTTCTATAACATAAATAGGTGAGGTAAAAGGTGATGAATCTGGTGCCGGGATCTTAGCCATGCTAAAGTGGCAACGGTTTATTTGAGATTAGGAAAATAATGCAAGCGTTACCACCATTAAGTCTTTATATTCATCTACCATGGTGTATTAAAAAATGTCCTTATTGTGATTTTAATTCTCATG
>CAYGUK010000006.1:0-62225 GCA_964352985.1 uncultured Legionellales bacterium | reverse complement strand
CCTTAAGAATCCCCATCGCGTAAGGAAAGTCTGTTCTTTTCAGCGTTTCTACGTTTTAGCATAAATTGGGTGAATAGTTACGTTAAATTTTATAATCTTATTTTCACCTTTATTTAAGCATAAACCATCCGTGCTAAATGTTGACTAGTAATATCTTGTGTCACTGGGACTTCCATGACACTTCTAGATTGTTTACATTGGAGACTACCAAAGCGTTGTAGATATTCAGAATATTTTGTCGTATTACGATTTGCATAATGTTCACGATAAGCAGTAACATATTGCTTAAATGCTTTACCTAATTGTCCTGAGCAACCACCATAAGTCATTTCTGAAAATAATTGTTTAATCGTTGTTTTTCCATGTCGACATTCAACATAAAGTGGAACGCTTTTTTCTAATTTATTTCTTTCTTCTTTGCTTATTTTTTCCATATAATCGCGGAGTCTTTCTTGAATTTTTTGGGCTTTTTCTTGAGAAAAAGTACCACCAGAATCAGTGCTATTGTTCCAGCAATCTTCACCAAAACGATAAAGTTCATTTAAAGTTTTATCAGAAACAATATCACCTCGACTGGCTTTTTGTTTTAATTCTTCCTCATGTTTTTCTTGCATAGTAGTGATTAGAGTAGGGCAGGTTGCGAATAATTCTTTGGTTTCTTTTGCCGTAAACTCTTGATGATTAGCACCAGCAGGATCATATACACGAATCAATTTACCTGTTTCAACTAAATTTCGAATGATATCTTCAACATTATAAAGCATAGGATGATGATCCCTTTTTTGGAAGCTTGCACGATACATTTTAGCAAATGGCACAGAATAGAAATCAATTCCAGACAAAGCAATTTGTTGCCAAACTGATTCATCATAACTTGGTATCATTTCTGAAAATTTATAGCCATCATTCCGGCCCATTAGCCAAATCAAGACGAAATAGAGTTGGTTGGTATATTTGTAAGGTTGATGAAAATAATCACGGTCGGGATGTTTCACTAAGCGTTGTCCTCGTTGACAGATAATACTATATAGTTTATTTAAATTTTCACTTGATAATGTTTCATTGGGATCGACTTTTTGTGTAGTTAACTCTGCTACAAATTGTCTTAATTTTTTAACACCATCTGTGTGGGCAAAGGAAAAATATTTTGAGTGCGAATGTTTGAAATATAAGTCTAATAAGTCTTGTATCAGTTTGAGATTAATTCCTCCATTGAAAACTTGTGATATTTTACTCAAATCTTGGTTGACACGTATCGTTATTGGATGAATATCGCCAAGTGGTGCTATTTTTTCAGCAGTGGTTTGTAGCCAATTTCTAAAATGTAACAAATCTTCATTAGTTAATTCCGAGATATTGCAATCTTGGTTAGTGAAATTAAGATCTTGTAAATAGTTTGGTTTTAAAAAATCGAGTTTTTGTCTATGTAAAATTAACCAATCTTTAAAATTTTTAAGATGATCTGCATTTAGTTCTTCATTTTTCACATTAAATTTCAAGCAATCCGGGGTTGGATCTGCTTTTTGTTTAATCATCGCTATTTTAAACATATATCGCTGTAGCCAAGCTTTAAATTGTTTTAAATCATCGAGCGTTAAATTCTCTATGGGAATATTATTATCGTAGATGATTTTAGGGGGACGAATATCATTGGGTAAATAGTTGGAGATCAATTCAATATATTGTTGTAAAGAAAAAATATCAGTTGGTAATTTCGCTAGTAAATCATTTTCTGTAATTTTTAAGGTGGAGATATCAAAATCATGGCTAAGTTTAAATCCTTGTAAATTATCACGATGAGCTAAAATAGATTCGAGCTCTTCAAATGTCGAAATGACAATATTCCGCATTCTTATATTGTTGAGATTAAAGCCTAAATCAATCGCATTTTTTACTTGAACCATATTATAAAGTGTTATTTGTTGATCTTTTAATATTTCAACTTGAGGTCCAAGTCTAGTTAGCGGTACGCCTAATGAGAAACAATATTGGATTTGATTTTGATTTAATTCACAAAGAGTAAAATCTACTTCATCTAGATTTAAATTTAATATGGCTCCTTTTATATTGGCACCATGGTTGAGCAAAAATAACAATAAATCGGGTGAATTAATACTTTTCTCTCTAAAATTTTCATCTCTGAAATTAGCATAATCTTTTAGTTTATCTGAAGGACCTCTTAGACTACGTATAATATTCTCAATGAGAGTTGCTTCAGTAACATCTGGATCGTAAGTTATAGATATAGTTATGATTTGATCAATTTCAAACTTCATCAAATTAAACGCATTAAGATTTGTTTCCCTTGTATGATAAGGATTAGCTTTGCGTTCAGCAAGTAATCGACACATATCAAAATTTTGGTGAGCACTTGCCAAATGAATACTAAATCTGTGAATTGGGAGTCTGTTTTCTTTTGAGTAATAATAGTAGTTTAAATTCAGTTGGATGTTTTTCCGACTAGCAAAAGCAAGTGCAGCTTGGCATAGTTCTAAATTATTATTATTAGCTGCAACTACGATTATATCCTGAAGTAATAATGGGGTTATTTCTAAATCATCACATTCTAATAATCTTATTGCCAGATAATAATGGGCTTTATCAAAAGCTAATTCGATCGGTGTTTTATTTGCTGAATTTCTTAAATTTATATTCGCATTATTTTTTATTAATAAATCTAAAGAGAAATAATCTGCGTTTAAAATAGTGTGATGAATTGCAAAGTTATTTATATTATTTTTAGTGGTATAGTAATAATCTAAGTTATAATCGATTCCTTGTTTTTTCGCGTACTCTATTAATATTTTAGCCATTTGTCCGTTTTGAGCTTTTATTGCGTGGTAAATGTGAAGTTTTAATAGTGTTGATGTGGTAATGTTATCTATGGTGCATAAATATCGGACTACCTCAACTCGATTTTTCTCAATGGCTAAATCTAAACAGGTTTGTTCACTTTTATTTATTTTTTTGTTTGCGTCTGCGCCATTTAAAACTAAATAACGCAACATTTCTACGTTTCCACTTGCCACTAAATAATGAATCGAGAAATAATTTGTGCTTGTGCTATACCAAGTAAATAGATTGTTTATATTTTTTCTCGCGGCATAAGCAAGAATAATTTCAAGTTGATCAAATTTTTCTTCTTTTACTAAGGTTAAAACATAAGACCCTAATTCATCTTTCATCCCTATATTTTCTAGTAGTAATAACTTTTTTAATAAATCCAGATTGGCACCTTTAAAGAGATAATCAAATAAATACTTACCATCATTATCTCTAACATTTGCCTTTGCTCCATGGGTAACGAGTAATGTTAACATTTCTGGACTTTTTACAAAGTTAATCAGTGGGTAACCATTATGAAAATATTGCGCAAAGTATCGAGCATAATTAAATCCCTGTCTTCGACCAGCAATGCGTTGTAAAGCGAGCATAGCATTTTCGATATTATTATTTTTTATTGCAGTAAGAAGTTCTGAGGACATACCCTACCTCCATTAAATTAAATTTTACAGGTTTTTAAATGTTTTTATGAATAAAATTACTAACGAAAAATTAGGGGATCGCTTTTTTTACTAGGTTTAGGAAAAATATGGCGAGGTTTAAAATAAAAGCTTTTTACAAGTTTAAAAAACATTTAACAACCCTCCTTAAATTAATTTGTATTTTACGGTATAAATGTTAAGCAAAAGAAGCTAGAATGTGTAGATAAAAAAAGCAAAACAGGAAGTTGCAAAAAATGAAACCAAACATGTCCGATCCTAAATTTGTCACCGATCTCATGACTTTTTATATTATTATGCAAAAAGGAAGTATTACTGAAGCCGCCAATTATTTTAATGTTAATAAATCAATTGTAAGTAAGCGTTTAACTCGTCTAGAAAACTCGCTACAAATGCAAATTGTTCATCGTTCAACTAAGGGATTAACTTTAACAGATGAAGGACAAGTTATCTTATCGCATTGTGATAAACTCTATGAACATCTGGAACAATTACTAGAAAATGTCGATAAAAACTCTGATGTTATTAGTGGCACGATTACCTTAGCGTGTCCCTCTAGCTTTGCACAATTACATTTAAATAATGCAGTCAGTGCTTTTTTAAAGATTTATCCTGAAGTAAAAATTAAATTATTCCTCGGGGCTAAACACATGAATCGTGAAATTAATGAATTCGATTTAACGATAAAGATAGGTAAATTAGAAGATTCGTCTTATAAAGCCCGTAAATTATCTCGATATCGGATGTTAGTGTGTGGCTCACCTGAATATTTTAAAAATAATTCGATTCCAAAAGTACCACAGGATTTATTAGATCATAATTGTTTATTACATGCGACATCATTAATGGGCGAGCAATGGAAGTTTACTTCACCACAGGGTGAAAAGATCACGGTGCCTGTTAGTGGGAATTTTTCGGCAAGTAGTTCTCTCGCATTAGAAAATGCGGCGGTCTCAGGGATTGGTCTTATCATGATCCCAGGTTATATGACTTCGCATTTTATTAAACAAGGGTTGTTAGTCAGTGTTTTAGAGGAATACTGTCCTTATGATATCGATATTCACATCTTGTATCCGAATACGACTTATTTAGCAAAAAAAATTCGATTATTTATTGATTTTCTAGTTGCGCGTTTTCAGCCTGCATTACAAACTAATAAAACAGAGACTTATTAAAAATACAAAGCATTATGTCCAGACTATGTTATAATACCGGCCCATTATTACTCAAAGTCTTGGAGATAAAATAAATGACTGTAGAACACACTTTATCCATCATTAAACCAGATGGCGTGGCTAAAAATGTTATCGGTGAAGTTTACTCACGATTTGAAAAAGCCGGTTTAAAGATTGTCGCTGCTAAAATGGTTCATTTGAGTCAAGCACAAGCAGAAGAATTTTATGCGATTCACAAAGAAAGACCTTTTTTCAAAGACTTAGTAAGTTTTATGATTTCAGGTCCGGTGATGGTCCAAGTTTTAGCGGGTGAAAATGCCGTTGCTATTAATCGTGAAGTGATGGGTGCAACCAATCCTAAAGAAGCAAATCCAGGGACAATACGTGCTGATTTTGCTAAATCAATTGATGAAAATGTGGTTCATGGTTCAGATGCTTTAGAAACTGCTAAACAAGAAATCGCATTCTTCTTTAACGCTAAAGATATTTGTGAACGTACAAGATAACATGTCTAAGGTTAATCTTGCTGATTTAAGCCAACAAGCGTTGCAGCAATTTTTTGTCGATTTGGGCGAACCCGCCTATCGCGCAACGCAATTTATTAAATGGCTTCATCAATTAGGTGTAAGCGATTTTGCAGAAATGACAAATTTCAAGAAATCGCTTCGCACTGCTCTTAATGAAAAGGCAGAAATTAAATTACCTGAAATTGCCTACGCTCAAGAATCTACAGATGGCACGATAAAATGGTTGGTGAGATTGTTCGATGGTCAGTCTATCGAAACAGTTTATATTCCTGATGGTGATAGAGCGACACTTTGTGTTTCATCCCAGGTTGGTTGTGCTTTGAATTGTCAATTTTGTTCGACAGCACGTCAGGGTTTTAGTCGTAACTTATCAATCGCTGAAATTATTGGACAAGTTTGGTTGGCGGTATCGCAACTTTCTGCAAAAAATTCTAATCGTGACCGCGTTATTTCGAATGTGGTGATGATGGGCATGGGCGAGCCGCTGCTTAATTATGATAATGTAAAAGAAGCAATGGCACTGATGTTAGATGATAATGCATATAATCTATCTAAATACCGTGTCACACTTAGCACCTCAGGTGTGGTCCCACAAATGTCGCAGTTAGCTCGAGACTTACCTGTTTCGTTAGCAGTTTCTCTTCACGCACCAAATAATGAATTACGTAATAAAATAGTGCCGATTAATCGCAAATATCCACTCGAAGAATTAATACCTGCTTGTCGCGAATTTTTTAAAAATGAACCCAAACGCTTAGTCACGTTTGAATATGTGATGTTAGATGGTGTTAATGATGATCCTAAGCATGCGAAACAATTAATAAATATTTTACAAACATGCCCTGCAAAGGTTAATCTTATCCCATTTAATCCTTTTCCGAATACAATTTATCGATGTTCAAGTGAAAAGGCGATTGAAAAATTTCGTCAACTTTTGCAAAAGGCAGGGTATAATACCATCACGCGCAAAACAAGGGGCGATGATATTGATGCGGCTTGCGGACAATTGGTTGGTAATATCACCACAAAAATCCGCCATTTGCCAAAACAATATCAACATCCATTGATGATGAAAATCAATGTTAAGAGTGAAGTAGGGCAACAGGGAGAGACATAGTGAGAAAATTAATTAATACTGGGCTTGTAGTTGGTTTTGCATTCCTACTCGGTGGTTGTAATACCGCAACAACCATTCCTGATCCCGCTGCGAAAGTCAATCCAAAAGCAGCTTCTTATAATGTACAACTTGGCATGGCATATTTAAAAGAAGGTAATCGCTTGCGAGCTCGCCGTAAATTGTTACTTGCATTAAAACAAGGCCCTAAAATGCAAGAAACCTATGATGCTATGGGGTATTTCCTTGAAAAAACCGATCAGCCAGAACAAGCCGATTATTATTATCGAAAAGCATTAAGTTTCAACGAAAGGAATGGTAACTCGCAAAATAACTATGCCGCATTTTTATGTCGACAAGGCCGTTATAATGATGCCATCCAACACTTTATGGTCGCTGTAAAAGATCCTGATTATTTAACACCGGATATGGCTTATCAAAATGCAGGGTATTGTGCTATGCAAATTCCAAACCGCGCATTAGCTAAGCAATTTTTCCAAAAATCGGTGGATCAAAATCCTAATCAAGTTCTTGCGTATTTAGAGTTAGGACAAATTGCCTATGATAACCAACAATATCAACAAGCAAACGATTACTTACAATCTTATGCGCGTTTAGCGCCTCCTGGACCTGAATCACTTTGGTTACGTGTTAGAGTCGATCAAAAATTAGGTAATTTAGATCAAGCAGGCAGTAACGCACTTTTATTAGAAAATAAATTTCCGCAATCAGCTGAAGCAAAACTAGCAAAGGCGTCACAGATATTATGAGTGAAGATGTAGATATATTAAATGTGAATGAATCCGCTGATACTCTTTTGGAGGCCAAAATATCTATTGGTGAACGTTTACAAACCGAACGACAAAAACAAAATTTAAGTTTAGTCGAAGTTGCAGAAAAATTACATTTACCTAAGCGGGTTATCGAAGCGATAGAAAAAAATAACTTTACCGCACATCCTGGTATTACTTTTATGCGAGGATATTTAAATACTTATACTAAATTCTTACATTTACCGGTGACTGAGATCATGGCAGATTTTCATGCCTTGAATATTGCACCACATACGCCGAATATTAATATCAAACCACAAATGTATCGCGAACGTAAATCTGCAAGTGAGCGTTGGTTTCGTTATGCGACTATATTTATTATTATCTGTTTGTGTGGATTAGTAGTGGTATGGTGGCAAAGTCATTCTATTAGCCAAAATGTTGTGACTAAACCAACTAGTATTTCACCACAGTTAGGTCAAAAAACAGATAACATGTCTCAATCTTTAGAATTACCAAAAGTGAAAAACTCGTCAGAAATGCAAACAGCTGTGGTCAATGAGAGTGAACATCCACCCTTACAAAATATTGCAAAAATACACAGTAAAGTTGTGAAACATTCAGCAGAACATATTTTTTAACTGATACTCCTTGGTTTGTTTTGACGGAGACTATTTTCAAGGTTACTTTCGTGGCATTCAAACTCAGGAATATCCCGTCTGATTGTTTGTGAGCATGAAATTAGGGATTTCTGAGTAGCACATAGCAACCTTGCGCTCTGAGATAGAGCCTAATACAATCCCTGTTTATTTTAAAAAGTGAGAAAGCGATTGACTAAAATTCAAGCGGTTAGAGGCATGAATGATATCCTGCCGAGTGATAGCCCTTTTTGGCATAAAATTGAATCGGTATTTCAACGATTAGCTGAAAGTTATGGTTATCAAGAAATCAGAACACCGATTGTTGAGTCGACGACACTTTTCACCCATGCTATTGGAGAACTAACAGATATTGTCGAAAAAGAAATGTATACTTTTTCAGATAAAAATGGTGAAAAATTAAGTTTAAGACCGGAAGGCACGGCAAGTTGTGTGCGTGCCGGTATTCAACATGGCTTATTCTATAATCAAATACAACGCTTATGGTATGTGGGCCCAATGTTTCGACATGAGCGTCCGCAAAAAGGACGTTATCGCCAATTTCATCAATTTGGTATTGAAGCTTATGGCTTTAGCGGTGCGGATATTGATGCTGAAATTATTTTATTATCGAGACGTTTATGGCGTGAATTAAATCTAGAAGAGCATGTCCACTTACAATTAAATTCTCTCGGCACTTTAGCGGAACGAAATCAGTATCGAGAAAAATTAGTCGAGTATTTTAAAGATAATATTTCGTTACTTGATGAAGATAGTCATCGGCGATTAGAAAATAATCCATTACGCATTTTGGATAGTAAAAACCAAGCGATGCAAGAATTAATTCAAAAAGCACCTTCATTTCTTGATTATTTGGGTTCAGAATCACTTTCACATTTTCAACAACTACAATCTTTATTATCGGATAATGGCGTTAAATTTACGATTAATCCTCGATTAGTGCGTGGCTTAGATTATTACGGTAGTACGGTATTCGAATGGGTGTGTGATCATTTAGGTGCGCAATCGACAGTTTGTGCCGGAGGTCGCTATGATCAACTTGTTGAAACACATGGTGGCAAACCGACACCTGCTATTGGATTTGCAGGCGGTATTGAAAGACTTATCTTAATTCTAGAAAGTTTAGGTCAGTCTTATCAGCAAACTGTTCACGCCTATTTAGTGTTAAATAGTGATAAAGCAACACAAGCGGGAATTAAAATAGCTGAAACATTACGCCAAGCAGTTCCTGGTTTAAATTTAGTGACAAATTGTGGTGGAGGCAGTTACAAAAGCCAATTCAAAAAAGCAGATAAATCTGGTGCAACAATCGCATTGATTTTAGGGGATACTGAAATTGGACAAGATAAAATTTCAATTAAACCTCTAAGAGAAGATACATCCCAACAATTAATCACGATTGAGAATTTAATAGAACAACTCACAAGCATTGTTAATGAGGAAAAACGATGAATACTTATATTTCTGAAAAAGAACAAATTGATCAATTAAAGCGGTTATGGAAACAATACGGGGCACCGCTTATCGCTGGTGTTGTTATTGCGAGCATAATTGTATTTGGTTGGCGCTTTTGGCAATCACATCGTTTAAAAATTGTGGGACAAGCCTCTATCTTATATGAACAAGTGTTAGTAAATTTTAATAGTAAAGATAATGCAGCTGTGCAAAGTTTAACTGAAGATTTAATGAATAAATATTCATCGACAGCTTATTCGCAAGCAGCAGCTTTAATATTAGCAAAACAAGAAATTGAACAAAAAAAATATCTTGATGCAGATATAAATTATCAATGGGCATTTAATCATGGTAAATCAACCATCTTAAAAGAATTAGCTAGAATTCGTGATGCTAGAGTACTTGTCGAAGAAAAAAAACCAGAACTTGCTTTGGCTGTGTTGTCTAAAATTGAAGATAAATCTTTTTATCCAGCAGTCAATGAAATAAAAGGTGATATTTTTCAAACAATGGGTAAAGATCAAAAAGCACGTGAAGCTTATAGCTTAGCATTACAAGAATTACCAAAAGGTGAAATTAATCGACCCATCTTGAAAATGAAATTAGTTCATGTTGGTGGTAGTATTAAGGTTGGAAAAAATACATGAATTTAGTTTTTAGTAAAAGTGATCAATCCATCTTAACTATTTATTTTAATAAAATTAAAATAAATAGTTTAAGCATCATAGCTCTTTGTAAATAGGTTAAGTATGTTACCAGTCGTTGTTATCGTTGGCGCGCCTAATGTTGGTAAATCAACACTATTTAATCGATTAACAAAAAGTCGCGATGCGCTTGTGGCCGATCAGCCGGGTGTAACGCGAGATCGGCAATACGGGCGAGCTGATTTTAAAGATCACCAATTTATAGTCGTTGACACAGGCGGGATGGGATTAGATGAAGATGAAATCGAAAGTCTTCGTGCCAAGCAAGCTAAAATTGCTTTAGATGAAGCTGATATCATTTTATTTGTCGTCGATGGCAAAGCGGGAAGTACTGCTGCAGATAATGTGATTTGCCAAGAACTAAGAAAAATAAAAAAACCAACATTTCTCGTCGTCAATAAAATTGATGGGCAAGATCCTGATATTGCATTGGCTGATTTTCATCAGTTTGGATTTGCGCCAATTATTGGTATTGCCGCAGGAGATGGCCGGGGATTGAATGGTTTAATTGAAACGGTATTTGCCAACTTCAAAGCAGAATCTAACGGTGAAGAAGAAGAGACTAAAAAAGATAACGCGATAAAATTAGCACTTGTAGGGCGCCCCAATGTTGGAAAATCCACACTGATCAATCGCATGTTGGGTGAAGAACGTGTTGTTGTTTATGATAAACCTGGAACAACCATGGATTCTATCATGATCCCTTTTACCCATCGTAATGAAGATTATATTTTAATTGATACGGCAGGGATTAGACGACGCGCTCGAGTTAATGAAGCCTTAGAAAAGTTTTCTGCGATTAAAACATTACAAGCTATCAATGAATGCCATGTAGCTTGTATTGTGTTAAATGCGCATGAAGAAATTGCAGAACAGGATTTACATATTATCGGTCATGTTTTAAAAGCAGGCAAATCATTAGTGATTGCGGTTAATAAATGGGATGATATGACGAATGATCAAAAATTCGTTATCAAAGATACGCTTGCACGTAAACTCGCTTTTATATCTTATGTTGAAATTTTTATGATTTCCGCTCTTCATGGTTCTGGGGTGGGTGATTTATATCCCGCCATCAAAAGAGCTTATGATTCAGCTACGCGTGAATTGAATACCTCAGTACTAACTAAATTGTTAGAACAAGCGCAATCGGAACATCAATTGCCCTTAATTCGAGGTCGTAGAATTAAATTAAAATTTGCTCATAGCGGTGGTGCTAATCCACCAATTATTGTTTTCCACGGCGCTCAAGCTGAAAAAACACCGGAAAGTTATCGCCGATTTTTGGCGAATTTTTACCGGAAAAAATTGAAATTAATCGGGACGCCGTTACTCCTTGAATTTAAATCAAGTGATAATCCTTTTAAAGGACGAAAAAATCAATTAACAGAGAGACAGATTCGGCGTAAAAAGCGTTTGATGAAGTTTGTTAAGAAAAAATAAAGACTTAGTATTATTTCTCTAAGTATTTTTATAAATTATAGGGCTATAAACAATTAATCCATTTTATGTTATATTATTACTTATCAGTTAAAATAAGAAAGTAGAATCATTATGTTTGTGTCACCAAATCGAGTTCGTATATTTCGAGCAATACAATTTTTTACGCCGAATATTAAATTTTTTCAAGCACCGTTTTCTTCTATTGATGGTATTAAGTTGTTTGTCGAGAGTTTAGATGCTGCAGATAAAAAAACATTTGATGAATTGAATGCTAAATTAATGTCTGTTTTAGAGTCGCAAGATGACCAGAAAAAATATACAAATTGTATTATGCAATTTGATGAGGATCAAGGTAAGTCATTAATTGAATTTTTCAATAAAAATGAAAATTTATTAAGTTTTTTTGTTGATAACATGAGGGCAAACTCGGAATTTTGTGATAAATATAACAATTTTGTTAGAACATTACAAAAGGCCAAGCCCTAAGTTACTAATTAACATAAACTACTAACGATGTAAAAGTATGGTTGTTTTTCTTCGTACTTAATTAAAATAGATTGTGCTATATAATTTTACCTTTTTTTAGTATTTGAATTCGCATTGATATAAATAATAAACAGATTAATATTAAACAAAAAGCGAAACTCACCCAGGTTATTTGCGAAAATACGTGTAAATAAATGTGTGATGATTGAATTAAATTTTTCGATTCTGAAATAGATTTAGGAATGGTTGATAAATCGGCAACAAGGCCAGATAAATAATTTGCTAAAGCGCCAACAAATAAATAGTAAACTGCTGTCACTCTACCCAATAATTGATTAGGCACATCGCGATTAATTTTCGAGAGAATCACCGGATCGATAAATAATTCAGCCATGCCCATTAAAGTTAAACTAATAATTGGCGACCATAAGGGACCTTTGCCATAGAGGGTCGCGATTTTTGCACCCCAGGTAATAAAACCATAGCCTAAAGTTAATAAACTTATCCCTAATATAATTTTAGCTAAAGAGTGGGGTGCATTTTTCTTTGCTCTTTTTGCGAGTATTACAGATAAAATTAATCCAAACACAATAATAATAAAAGGATTGATTGCTTGAAACGCACCTGTGGGAATCCCTTCACGATTAATATTGCGAAGGATAAATAAGCTTATCGAGCTACTTCCTTGTTGATCTAAAATCCAAAAAAACATGGCACATAGTGTTACGCCAATAATAATCATCAAATCTTTTTTTTGTTGAGGCGTTAAATTTTTAATTTTTTTCCATAAACCTGCGATGGCAATAATATAAATTAATATCAGCATATAGCCTACATAGCCAGATTTTAATAACCAGGTAATAAATAAAATGGTGAGAATGAAAACGGCTAGACAGAATAATAGGGTTTTGTTTTGTATTTTACTTTTAATCCAGGGGATATCATCTTGCGGTAATTGATGCCGCCCGAGCCAAAAAACCGTTAAACCTAAAAACATGCCAAATGCCGCTGCTGCAAAGGCTAAGGAATAACTATATTCTTCTTGTAAAAAAGCACAAATTATTGGTGCGATGGTTGCACCAATATTACCCCCGACATAATACAAGACCATCGCAAATGACATTTTTTCAGGTTGTTGTCGATAAAAACGTCCAATCAAGCAGATTGAGCTTGTTTTAAAAAATCCGATGCCAGTGATAATTATACTTAGACCAATATAAAGTGAATTGACTTCAGGAAAACTTAACACTATGTGGCCAATAATAATGAGAATACAACCTAAATAAATACCTCGTTTATATCCGAGATATTGATCAACTAGCCAACCACCAACTAAAGGTGAAATCCAAATTAATGAAATATAACCAGCATAAATTTGAAAAGCATGTTGATCTGAAAAGCCAATTTTTTGAGTTAAGTATAAAACGAGTAAAGCACGCATGCCGAATAAGCTGAAAAATTCCCACATCACTGTGGTGATCACAATACCCGGCCCTTTACAAAATTCTTTAAATGAAGATGACATCAAGTAAGTTCTCTATTTCATTGTTATTCTCTGGTAAATTAATTCATAACCACCACAACCATGTGTTAAACAGCGCGCTACTCGACCAATCGTGGTGACGCTGACACCTGATTTTTCGTGGATATGGCGATAAGCATCGCCTGCTTTAATCATCGGTAAGATAGCCCATCTATCAGCCATTGCTTCTAACTCAGCAGGGGTACACAAATCTTGCAAAAATAATTTAGCTTCCTGGGGAGAGGCAATTGCCGCAAATGCGTTGTATAAATGTTTTAATTTGGATTGTTCAATTTTATTGGTTTTCATAATAGTCATATTGCTTGAATTAATGTAATATCACGTTATTACATTATCACATGTCTGTCAACCTTTAATTAAAAGGTAATGGGTTATCTTTTAATTAATAGGAATAGAGTGGATTTTATATTGCGCGGTAGGCTCTTTTAGTGAGAGTTGCCTAAGAATCAAAGTCATATTTTCCAGTGTTTCGGTATTCCATGACTGACCCAAAAGGCAAACCGTTATTTAATAACTACTTTTATTAAAATTATATGTCGAAGATACCTAGGATAATAGAACTAACAGTTTCTACCCATAGGCTTTCCCGTTGCTTCTGAATTTATTAGTGATTAATTAATCATGAATAACGAGAAAATATTATGGTTCTTATTATAGAAAAGAGAAGGTTGTATTATTTTTTCCATTTCTTTTAAATACTAAAATAAGTCTACTTTATAAGCAATAATTATTCTTAGATAATTTTTTTGTTAGGGTATCTATAATTATTATATAAAAGAAAAATCGAGTTTTTGGGAAAGAGTAAAATTGGTAATATAGCTGTAAATAGAAAAATAAGATTAATACTGAAAATTACTTTCTCTGACTGCTTATCTGAAAAATTTATCAATATGGATTGTTCTATTAGTCGTCGTTTATCTAATTTCACCGCATAGTATTAATAAAAAGAATTAAATAACAGGTAGTTGTAATAAGACAGTCGTTCAGTGCAGCATCTATTTTACAATTAATTTATTAAGAATAAAAATAATTAAGAGATTAGAATATGTTCTCGCCTGCAGAAGATTTTGATTTATTTAACTATGACGCAGAATTAGAAGAGTTTCGAAACCAGTTTGATTTCCAACTTGCTAAAAAAAGTAAAGGACCTATTTATTTTGGATCCTTAACTGAACTGCGTTTAAAAGGGAAGATTGATGATGTTCATGCTAAAGGTGATCGTTCAATTTGGTTTGGACAAGTATTAGCAACTGGACCAAACGCACTTTGGCGTGAATTTGATGGGAATAGATGGACGCTCGATAAAAATAAAGCCTTTTGGGCAGGTGCTATTAAAGAAAGACGTCGGTTTATGTTATTGACTGATATTCGATTTTATCAAAAACGTGATGGAAGTATTGATATTGGTAAGGGGACTTGCAAAGAATTATTGTGGTTACTGGATTGTGGATATAGCTTTTCACCAGATCGTGATGATCCAACTTTCACTCATGTTTATCCACCGTTGAGGTTGAGAGAAAATGTAAAAATTTGTCATTATGGGTCACCGGAGTCTAGAAGAAGCCATAAATAAGTTACGAAATTTAATTAAAACTGATATTTCTGAACGAAATTATTTTTACCGTAAAGAGAGAAATACATGTAGTGGTAGATGTAACCAAAATAGATTACCAAATTTATTTCCGAATAAGGCCAATAGATGTTTCCAGAATCGTAGACCAACGGTGAAAGGTCGGCCAAATCCTAAGTCTTGGCGTAATCAATTGCAATATTCAGTAAGTTTTAGCAATTCTTTACCTTTTATTTCAGGTACAATTTCATCACCATCTAAAGGAAAAAGAAATAGACAAATAATAAAAGTTGGAGTTGATAGAAGGGTTAAAACAAGATAAGACTAAATTATTGCATTCTTTGTAATTGTGGTCGCGTTAATTGTAATTCTTGAGCTAGATCTGATTTTCTTTTATTTACAAAATTACTTGGTTGTATACATGGAGCAGGATCTTCATTTTGAGAACCGAAATCGCCACAATTACTCCCATTTTTAAAAAAATTATAAGTGTGAGAAATTTTACAAGGTCCCCACGTTCTCCAACAACCTTTACAATCTGTTGCGCACGGTTCATCCTTTTCATCAATATACTCACACCACCCACAAAATGCGAGATATAATGGTGTGCAAATAGCACATTTGGTTACATCAAATGCCACACAACCTAGTCCTTGAAAAAAATTAACTGGTAATTGACAGCAGGCCATATGAAGATAAATTAGACATTTCATGTTATCTAATTCTTGATACTGACGAACATGACTAAGTAAGTCATCAATATGATTAGGGGAAGCATCTCTTATGCTAGTTAAAATGTTAGTTTCATATTTAATTAATTCACTAAAACAATTAATACAAGCCTCTAAATATTGTTCTAAATCCGAATATTGGTTTATATTAATATTTTTCAAAATAGTGTCAAAGGCCCTTTTGTGACTTAATATAGCGCTATTTAAATTTATAGCATCACTTTCAGAAAAATCTGAGAAAATTAAATCTACAAAATTTCTTACCATTGTTTCTGTACAAAGTTTATGAGATCCCATACTTGAATATTGAGTTAATAATTGATCGCTTGTTCGTCCTGATGCGGCGCTTAAAAATGTTGCTTTGTTTTTCTTAAGCCGTTTTACAATATTTTTTAGATGGTCTAAATAAAGTTTAATACCTATATAAAAATTTGATACACGGTCTTTGTCATCAGCATACTCAGATGTCAACGATCTTAATGTTGATGCTATAATTTCTCTTTGACTGTTAAATAATTGTTGAGCACCTCTATCTGCTTCACGTTTACTATCTGATTCTATCCCATTCGTACTTGGTAATAAGTTTTGAGTTTGTCCTTCTTCTCCCAAATTGTGTTGTGGAGATACAGATAGAGTATCACTTGGAGGAGCCGATGGTTGAGAAACAAATGGTTTATTAACAGGATTATATTTACAATCTATTGTCTTCAAAATATCATGTATTAATGCGGGCGATATTAACGTGTCTACTGGTAAGATCCGATCTACTGCGGCCATGTCTAATTCCATCCGTATTTTATTTTTCTCATTATTTAACTATTTTCGATAAGTTGAATAGTCTTAGAAGTAAGATAGAATTTAATAAAATTTGAAATGTTTCTCATCGGAAAACTGAAGTGTTGAAAATCAATCTATATTAATAAAATGGATCAATTTCTATTTTTAAATAATGACATATTAGCTCAATATACAAAATATTTTAAGCTAATCAATATTGTAATCAGATTTGAAAATTTGATTTATCCGGTATGTAGCTTACGATTATTTTGAGCCTGTTTTCTATCACGCAAATATTGTTTGAACTCTTTAAAGTTGATAACATCTGCATAAAAGGTGAGTTCTTTTTCCAATTCATTTGCACTCATTTCAGGTCTTTCATCTAATATTTTTTCCTTGTAATCCATGAGCTGATCAAACTTTGATGAAACTTGCTCTAAGTATTTATCTTGTTGACCGTGATCAATCAGAATTAAAATCGCACCTAAAATAATAACACCACTAGCAATTAATGATGGACCTAAAACAAATAATGGCAGATTAAAGCCCAAGTTAGCTAACATTAACAATAAGACACCACACAAAATGAAAGCTAGACTTAATAAACGATACCGATATCCATAACGATACATGGAGACACCTCAAACTCTTACACCCATCAATAATTATAAGTAATGATATAATATATCACAAGATGTCAAGGACGTTTTTTAGCCCGAGTCAAAGCTTTTTTAAGGACAAGACCTTTTTTGTCAAGTTTTTTTCAGACTTAATTTAGAAATAATTAGTTATTTCTCATTAACAATAAAAACTGTAAAAAATTAGTCTTGGCCAATTTCAGTTGGAATGCCATCTTGTTTAAGTGCAAGCGAAGTTGCCTTTTTCCAATTGATTGTTACATTTTTTCGATGAAATAAGACAAGATTGATTCTTTGCACTAAAGGGGTTAAATTTTCTTGTGCATTAAGTTTTTGTTCTGATAAAGGTTGTTCGACTTCTAAAAATAATTTATTGCCAAGCCAACCCACTTTATACATTTCATCAATAATTTGAACCGGTGTTTTAACTTTAACTTGTTTAAAGAGAAAAGCGATATCTTTAGGATATAAGTGAACACATCCGGCTGATGTTCGCTTACCAACACTATAAGGCATGTTTGTACCATGAATAAGATACGACCAAATATTTAAGCGCATCGCATAATTACCTAAAGGATTTGGGTGCCCTGGTGGAACTACATCAGGAATAGGAATGCCTCGCGCTTGATACTCTTTTTTAACTGATAATGGGACATGCCAATAAGGATGAACGATTTTTTCTAACACATAATAATGTCCAGTTGGTGTTGCTTCACTTAATTTACCAATACCAATTGGAAAAGTTTCAACAATTTTTTTGTGTGGTGGAAAATAATATAAACGTAATTCAGCAGTGTTAATCACGATTCCTTTATGCGTGTTGGGTAAAACAAATTTTGCTGGGATAATTATTTTACTGTGCGGTGGAATATCATAAGGTTTTATATTTGGATTAGCTTCAGCTAATTCGAAAAAGCCAATATCATAGCGTTTGGCAATGGTATCAAAATTATCATTTGGCAGTGAATCGATCGTGAAAACATGGCCGACAACATTCGATCCTTTTTCAGGTAACGCATAATTTGTTGCTAGGCAAAAACTGGGAACTATGAAAATAGCTAATAAAATCCAGGAAAGACAACGAGTATATTTATTCACGGTAAAATGAAATCCTTAATATTGCACTGCAAATGAAACTATTCAGGCAGCACATTATACTCTTTTCTATTTTTACAACAATAGCTTAAATTAAATATTTTTCATCGACCAGCGATTTCATCAAACTTGACTATACTCTTAAAGATAATAATAAATTCATTGTATGTTTGTTAGCGAGGAGTCGTCATTGTGAGTACACCAAAAATCATCATGGTTGCGATAGGTTTACGTGGTAGTGAAGATAATGAATTAATCGAATACGCTTTAGAATATAGTCAAACATTTTCGGCCAAATTGATTTTAGTTCATATTGTCGAGCCCATAAGCGATTATGGCACACCTTACGCTTCTTCGAAAATAGAAAATATCGAACATCAATTAGAAGATACTGCAACTCTTAAACTTAAAGAATTAGCTAATCAATATCAAATTCCATCCGATCAACAAATCATTGCACGTGGTAAAGCTAAAACGGTTGTTGCTGAATTGGCTGAAGAGTTCGAGTGTGATTTGGTTATTGTTGGTGCGCCCTTTCGCAATGAAATTGAATTGCTATTAATGGGTTCAACGGCAGCGGCCATTTTGCAAAGTGCACCCTGTCATGTATTAGCTGTTCGAATTCATGAAAGTGCAAAACGTATCAGCGAATAATTGTTTCTTATCTCAGTTTTCTGTACTATTGCTGTTTTTCACATAATGATGATTAGGAGCATAGTATGGTTGATGATTTTCCAGGTCTTGCGAAAGACTTAACTCAGTATTTAGCCAAATTACACAAGAACATTCCAGAAACCATGACTGGTTTTCAATCGATGATGACAGGTGCAACTAAAGATGGTGCCTTAGACAAAAAAGCGAAAGAGTTAATTGCACTAGGTATCGCAATTGCGACTCATTGCGAAGGTTGTATCGCTTTTCACGTACAAAAATTAGTTCAACTTGATGTTAAAGAAGCTGAAGTCATGGAAACGTTAGCCATGGCAGTTTACATGGGCGGCGGTCCATCTTTAATGTATGCGGCAAAAGCATTACAAGCTTATGAACAATTTCATCAATAAATGATATTCAAAATTTTTAATACACCCACCTTTATCCATAGGAATCTAAAATATGAGTTATGACAAAATTGGACCAGGTAAAAATATTCCTGAAGAAGTCAACGTTATTATTGAAATCCCAGCCCATGCTTCACCAGTAAAATATGAAGTCGATAAAAATACAAATACATTATTTGTTGATAGATTTTTAGCAACGGCAATGCAGTATCCTTGTAATTATGGTTTCGTGCCACAAACTTTGTCTGATGATGGTGATCCGGTTGATGTGTTAGTGATCACACCACACGCTTTAATCCATGGTTCGGTAATAACTGTGCGTCCTATTGGCGTTTTAAAAATGACCGATGAATCAGGGGCGGATGCCAAAGTCTTAGCCGTACCCACCGCAAAATTATCTCGTGAATATGATCACATTCAATCACCGAATGATTTACCGGCATCAAAATTAGAAGTGATATCGCACTTTTTTGCGCATTACAAAGATTTAGAGCCTAATAAATGGTCTAAGATTGAAGGTTGGGAAGATGTGGCTAGTGCTCATCAAGAAATTATTTCGAGTGTTGAACGTTATAAATAATTAATTTTAATCAAAGTCATTTCACAAAAATTCCCCGAGGCACTTTACTCGGGGAATTTCGAAAATCATCTCATCGCAAGTCTGCTATATTCTTGATGAATATTAATATCAAAATTAGGATCAATAACTAATTTTTCCCAACAAAATTTTGCATGTTGTAATAATTCATGTAAATAAGTGAATTGAGGGTAATCTTCAATAAACTTTGAAATTGTATCTTCTACATCACTTCCATTTACCATTTCGAACACGAAATTTTTTAATATTTTTGTTGCGTTCATTACTAATAAAACTTGATCGACATAAAGATTATTTTCCATTTGTGGAATACCCGGTATTCTATTATGTCGTGCATAAGCCATTAAATGGTCGTATAATAATTTATAATTTATATTTTCTTTTCTAGCAAAATCGCCAACAGGGGCTTCTATTTTTGGTGGATGAAATTGTCTGTGGAGGATTGTTAAATCAGTTGAAGCTTTTTTTTGTGGTGGTGGTTTATCATGCTCGTCTTTAACTTTTATCGGTTCATCTAATTTAGGCAAATCTGAAACGATGGTTTTGCTTTTAGATCGATTAACAAACTTTTGAATAATAGCTGAAACGCTATTTACTAATGCACTTGCAGCTTCACATAAAAAGCCCGCAATACCAGTTTTTACTCTTTTTAACCAATCTCCTGCAATTTTAACAACAATTCGTAATGAAAATTGACAACTAATTTCGATGTCAATCTGATCCTGATCTTTTTTATTTTGATTAGTTGGTGCGTGTTCTGATGTGCTTGGTAATTTAGCGAGTGTTCCTTTTAATCGTTTATCACCCTTCGGACGAAATAAACTATCTTCATCTTCTGCAAAAATGGACCAACGTTTAGTTGACTTTAAATATGTGGGTGTGAATATACCTGACATAACGAGTCCCCTTATTTTGTTTTTTATCATTGGAGATATTGTCGCAATCGGTGCTAATTTATCCCAGATACATTTCCTGTTCATCTTCGTAGATTTTTATTGGTGAAAGCTGTGCGAGAGTGTCAATTGGGATGTAAGTCTATTAAAGTCAACATATGGGCAAATCATCACACAAGAAATAAGTTATGATATTTTATTTTATTCGATACTTTGACTGATAGCCGAAAAACTTTGCTATTGCTGTTTATTACTCTTATTTTGAGGCTTAAACATCTTTGATGATCAGTAAAATAAATCAATTAGTTATAATATAAGCTAGTATTAAATAAATTATTATAACTATAACTTATTGAAATAAATGAAAAACAAATTGTGTACCGATGGCACAATTTACGATATAATAGCGCTACTAACTAAGATTTTTTTTCACTCGACACGACGTCACTTTTTTCTAAATGACTTAGATTTTACGATTACTAACGATGAATAACTAACTAACTTAAATTTCGAGAGACAAATGAGGTAAACAATGCTAGCGAAACAACCGGCTATCGATGCCGAAACGATTATCAATGTGATATTGGGATTTCCTTTTTTAGAAAGACAAAATGACATCAAAGTGATTTCTAAAAAAGAAAATTATAAATTAACCATTTCTTCTATCAATGCACGTCAATTACAAACTGAAATTAATCGATTGATGCATTGTTGCTATCAAGAAAAAAATCATTACACGACAAAGTTAATAGAGAAAGAAGAGTTAGCGCTTCATCTATTAAGTATTGTTAAACATTTCCGTGATAAATTATTGAGCTTACATCGCGCAGGAAGTCACGCAATAAAAAGTTTTTTGAAAAAAGATGTTCAAGCCGATATTTGCCAAGCAGATATTAAATTACAACATGATATTATGGGAATTGTTCAGCAAACTACAAAGATAATTGCAATTTGTTTGCGTGTGCCTGGTTGGAATATTTCACCAAGTTATCTTGCTGAAGAACGTCATAAAATATCTTCAGTTTATCAAATCATAAGTGATAAACATCAGCATAAAAATACTCGCGTAAGTCATATTAGTGCTGATTGATAAGTTGCTTTAATTGGCGGAGATATTTTTTATCATTGAATGGCAAATTGAGATGTTGTGATTGCCACATCATCTCAATTAAGACATCCATGATGATATGTTCGACTTGATGCTTGTCGCTAGTTCGTTTTAGCAGTTTACTATATATTTTTTGCATGCCATCAGGTTTGTCGGTTCGTACTTGATCGCGAATTGTTTGATGCATGGATAAATGCAAAAATGGATTCGTTTCTCCCAGTTCAGGATTAAAATCTTTATCTCGGTATTTGTCGAAGTTTTCAAAAATAAAATGATATTCTGGATGCATTTTAATTACAGAAATTAATTGCATCTCAAGTGGATCAGTCGGTAAATGATCGCAAAATTTTTTCCATGCTTGATAATAATGTTCTCTTAACTCATGTCGATGATGAGTAAACATTAAGATAACTTCATGGGTAAAATAACCATTTGCATACCTGCTAAATGTAACCGGCGTTGCAAACTATTTGCTGTATTATTATGTAAAATCCGTTGTATCCAATTTTCTTTACTGAAGAGTAATTGACAAGAAAAGAAGATACTATTGGGAAACTCTTTGTTAATTCTTTCAGCGAGGGTGGTTAGTTTATCAACTGGATCAATACCATAATCCCGATAGCACTTTACAGCAATACCTTGTTGGTGTGAAAAATTTGTAAAATACATTAATTCATTTTCGACATCTTTTTGCATCGCGTTTAATTCTTTGTCACGATTAAAATTTTCGACATCGACAACACCTACTCGCACAAAGACGAAATTTTTAAATTGGTTGGGGAATAACCGTTGTGCCCAGAGTAACGTGTGCATGCCAGCACCACGACTTTTATTAATAAAAAATACGGCAGTGGGAGCTCCATAATCTAGTTCAGGATCTTTTCCTTCGTGTTCTGGCAACTCTTGAGCAAATATTTTATCGGCAGCTGATAATAAAGCGGCTGTGTTACGATAATAACGTTTAATCATAATACACATGGTAACAACAGCGGCAATGATTAAACCACTAAACCAACCGCCCGTAAAAAATTTAGTAAAAAATGTAACGAGTAAAATACTCACGCAAATAATTAAGCCAATTGAACATAAACATAACTTCAAAAACCAACGGCTATTAGCGGGGCGATTACAAATCCAATGTTTACACAAGCCCAACAATGAAATAGAAAAAGTTAAAAAAACGGAAACACTATAAAGCACAACCAGATAATAAACATGACCATCACTCCACGTCAAAATAAATAAGGCAGCAAGGCCAAACAAAATAATACCATTTTGAGTGACAAGACGATTTGATAAATTTCGAAAACGATTGGGTACCCAAGAGTCGAGGGCCATATTGGATAGTACGGCGGGACCACCTAGAAAACCAGTATTCGCACCGACAAATAATAAACCTGTTTCAAATGCTAAAGAAGTAATTAAAATCGCATGGCCATAATGCCAATTTGCTAAAATAGATCCAAATACAACTGCATTTAAAGTTTTATCAGGTTCGGGTTGAACGTGCCACAATAAATATAAAAAGGTGATCCCACCAGCGGTGATACTCAGTGAGACTGCCATGTAAAACATGGTCCATTTACCCGTTTTTACTCGTGGTTCAGCAAGCGTATTAACATTATTGGAAACAGCTTCTAATCCAGTATAAGTACCACCACCTAAGGCATAGGCTTTTACGAGTAAAATTAATAAAACTATCCATCCCATTTTCGCTGCTACGACGTGCGTTTCAGAGACGGCGTTATTTACAATAATCGGTAATTGAGAACCATGTGAAAAAATACCATAGGTGATCAAAAATATATGTGTAATAACAAATCCAGCAAAAATGGGTAATAAAATTTTAATCGATTCTTTCATTCCTCGGAGATTAAGGACGATTAAAATTATTACGATTAACGCATCTGCTTCTAAACTATAAGATTGCCATTGACTAGGTAGAAGACTAAAAATTGTTCCCACGCCACTTGCAACAGAAATTGCAATTGTTAAAACATAGTCAACTATGAGAGCGGCGCCTGATAATAATCCCATCGTTGGATTTAATAGTTTAGTCGCTGTTTTATAGCCACCACCACCATTTGGGAAAAGTTCGATAACTTGGTTATAGGAGTATGAAATAATAAAAACCGTGGCGGCAATAGCCAATGCTAAATAAAGCGCTAAATGGTGATATTTTCCCAGCGCGAGAAAAGCTTCTTCTGGTCCATAACTAGAAGATGAAAGTCCATCAGCTCCTAAGCCTACCCAAGCAAGGACAGCAACTAACGCAATGTGTTTGCGTGTTGCAGGATTGAGTGGATTACGAGGTGGCCCCAAAATAAGTCTGCGTATTTTTTCGAACATGTTGTACATATTGTTACTGATTTATTCTGGATTATATCACTCGCTTTTGAAAATGGGAAAATATTACGCTAAGTGTATTTTTTCTGTTGCTCTAGACTTTGCGGTTTTATGTTTCACAGAAAATGGAGTATTAAACGTGTTCCAATATCAAGTGATTGTTTTGGGACCTCGGGGTTCTGGAAAAACGCAATTGGCTCTAGCATTAAGTGATAAAAAATTTATCGATTGTCATCTCCCTACCATCGGTATTGACTTTCAAATGATTAAATTGAATGACTACCAGATTAAAGTTTGGGATAGTTCCTCATATGATAAATTTTCAATCGTGACAAATTATTATAGTTCGCAAGCTAAACTGAAAATTGTAGTTTACGACCCAACACAAGATACATCGATAGCAGATATTAAGAAATATATTCCAGTAGGATTGCCACAAAATGAAAAAGAAAAAATCATTTGTGTGGAAACAAAAAGTGATCTAAAAGAAGAATCGCTAAATGCTGCAAGTGTGAAGAAATATCTTGCAGATCAAGGTATGATTTTAGTTACCTGCTCTGCATTAACAAAAATGGGCATATTACGTTTGAAAAACCTGATACTCTCAAAATTAATTGACAAAAGTTTTCAAGAAAAAGAACAAGAGATTAAACGATTTGATGAACATGATATTAAGCTTCAACAAGAAAAATTAGATGTTGAAGATGTTGAAAAAAAATCTAAAAAATCAGTTAAAGATGACGATCAAAATATAAATCAATTTATTGAAGACATGGGAAAATATAGTAACGCTTCATTAATCGGCTTTTTTACAATACGTCGTCACAGACTTCGGGCAAAAAGTTTAATTGAATTGTTACAAGGAACACAAAAGAATACTGAAAAAAACAACATATTAATAAAGCCCTCGAAGTTTATGATCAAGCTGAGCGTGAAGAAGTTGACCTGAAGGCTCATGAAGAAAATAATCTATGTCATAAACGCCCGAAAAGTAGTAATGAGAAAGATGAATATAGAAAAATTCTAGTAAAGTTTTCGACGTGATATAATATTTCTCAAGATTTTTTATTAGCGTTTTCTTAATAGTTATGGAGGTTCTTAGGGGAGAATATAATTCGTCTCGAAGGACACAACTCACCCAAAGTTTAAGATGTTACCACTCGCATAAATCAGCGATAATACAATTTTCACATTTAGGTTTGCGTGCCACACAAGTATATCTGCCATGTAAAATTAACCAATGATGCGCATCTTTTTTAAATTCTTCGGGAATAAATTTTAATAATTTTTTTTCAACTTCTAATACTGTTTTTCCCGGTGCAATCTTAGTTCGATTTGCAACGCGAAAAATATGAGTATCGACGGCAATAGTGGGATGTCCAAATGCAGTATTTAAAATAACATTCGCTGTTTTACGGCCGACACCGGGTAATGCTTCAAGTTTAGCACGATCTTCAGGTACTTGACCGTTATATTGTTCTGTTAAAATTTTGCAAGTGGCAATCACATTTTTAGCTTTAGTATTATAGAGACCAATGGTTTTTATATAGGATTTTAATTTTGTTACACCAAGGTTATAAATTTTTTCTGCTGTATTGGCTATGGGAAATAATTTTTCTGTTGCTTTATTGACACTCACATCTGTGGCTTGTGCGGAAAGGATGACTGCAATTAATAATTGAAAGGGAGAATGGTAAATTAACTCAGTAGTGGGATGTGGTGTTGCCTTTTGTAAACGTTGAAAAATTTTAATGCGTTTTTCTTTATTCATTGTCTGATTTCTTCCGTGCACGTGCTAACACCTGTTGTATATAATCTTTGCGCTGTGAAATAGTTTGTGTTTTTGTCGAGGTTTTTTTTTCAGTGCGATTTAATTTTGCTGTATAACGCATTTTTGCAACTTGGGCTTGTTGTTTTTTCAAGGCTTCCGAGGCAGGCGAAATTTCAATCATATCGATACAATCCATCGGGCACGGTTCGACACATAACTCACAACCAGTGCATTCAGTATTTAATATTACATGCATGGATTTAGCGCTACCTGCAATGGCATCGACAGGACAAGCTTGAATACATTTAGTGCAACCAATACACTCCTCATCGTTAATGACTGCAAGCAATGGTGGTTTTTGTCTTGCCTGCATGCTCGCTAAAAATGGTTCAACATTTTTATTTAATAATTGACCTATTTTTTTTAGTGTTGGAATACCACCTGGGAGGCATCGATCAATACGTTCATTATTTTCGATTAACGCGGAGGCATAAGGTTTGCAACCGTCATAGCCGCAAAGGCCACATTGTGTTTGAGGGAGAATATTGTCAATTTCTTCAATTTTTTTCATGTTGAGATTGTTCTAACATCGCCTGAATTTGCTCATCTTCAATGCGTTGCATTAAAGGCGTAAATTTATTTATCGTATGATTTAGTAGTGGCGTTTTATAATTTTGCCAAGTTAAAGGTTCACAATTTAAAAATGTTTCACTGTTAGTTGCCATCTCAGGTAGAATCGGTTTTAAATAAGCAATTAATACTCTAAATAAATTAAGACATTGAGTGCAAATCGCAATGACTTTATCTTTATTGCTTTCTTCTTTATTTAATACCCAAGGTTTTTCTTGATCAATATATTGATTAGCGATATCAGCTAATTCGATGATCAGTCTGACGACTTTAGAAAATTCGCGATTCTCATAGCATTCTGCAATTTCATCACCTTTGTCGACAAATTGTTGGAAGCATTCAATATCTAACAATTCGCTAGCAAGCAGACCACCTGTTTTTTTGATGAAACCTTGTGAGCGTGAGGCGAGATTAACTATTTTTCCAACTAAATCACTATTGATACGTTGTTTAAAATCTTCAAAATTAATATCGATATCTTGAATTTTACTATTAAGCTTAGCCGCAAAATAATAACGCAAATATTCTGGATGTAAATGATCGAGGTAGGTTCTGGCTTTTATAAATGTGCCTCGGGATTTAGACATTTTTTGGCCGTTAACTGTAATAAATCCGTGAGCAAAAATAGCGGTAGGTGTTCGAAATTTTGCGCCGGTTAACATTGCTGGCCAAAATAATGCGTGAAAATAAATAATATCTTTTCCGATGAAGTGATACAGTTCAGTATTATGACCTTCTGTCCAAAATTCATCAAAATTAATATGAGGATTTTTTTCAGCAAAATTTTTGAAACTTGCCATGTAACCAATTGGGGCATCGAGCCAAACATAAAAATATTTATCATCTGTGCCCGGAATATTAAAACCAAAATAAGGTTTATCACGTGAAATATCCCAGGATTGTAAACCTGCTTCAAACCATTCACCGAGTTTATTCACGACTTCTTCTTGTAAGTGTCCATGTTGCATCCAGGTCGTTAGCATATTGTGATAATTTGGTAAACCGAAAAAATAGTGTTCTGATTGTTTTTCGATAGGTGTTGTGCCTGAAATAACGGATTTCGGATCAATTAAATCCGTCGGTAAATAAGTGGCGCCGCATTTTTCACAATTATCGCCGTATTGATCTTCTGTTTTGCAACGTGGGCATGTGCCTTTGACATAACGATCGGGTAAGAACATATTTTTTTCTTGATCAAATGCTTGAGTAATAGTTTTTTTACTGATATCCCCATTTTCAGATAAGCGTTGATAAATCAGTGAGGACAGTTCCTGATTTTCAGGAGAATGAGTCGTATAAAAATTATCTAACGAAATTAAAAAATCTTGGAGATCGTTTTCATGAGCAACTTTAATTTTAGCAATTAATTCTTCTGGGGAAATATTTTCTTTTTCAGCTTGTAACATAATAGGTGTGCCATGAGAATCTTCACCACAAACATAATAGCATTCGTTCCCCATCATGCGTTGAAAACGAACCCAGATATCTGTTTGAATAGATTCAAGTATATAACCAAGATGCATGGCGCCGTTGGCATAGGGTAGGGCGCTTGTGACTAAGATTCGACGTGGTTGCTCCATTTTAAGCCTTGTTATTCATGAAAATTTGTCGCTAATATACCACTCACACTTTGAAATGGGAATTCTAATGTTTTATGTTTTAATGATGCTAATCGCATTCAATCTTTGTGATTGATGACTTATTTACTCATTGAATGATGAATAATATTATCAGAAAATGTTTCTGTTCTTTTGTTTGGGTTATGTTTAGATTCTGTTACAAGTTGCGCGATAGCGCGAGGACGATGAATTATATTGTGTATAAATACAATCCCTGTAGAACTAAATAGCAGCGGTAAGGTAATCAGGCTAACGCCAAGTTGATAACTAGAATCCGAGATGATTTTGGTATTTAGTAGAAAAGTATTTGTAAAGTCAGTTTAGGTCTTAATTCCTATTAGTAATATCCAAGTATTTCTCTTTTACAGATTTTTTGTTTAGTATGCTATACTTTCGCGCTTTAGTGATTTATGAGATTCATCCAATGGAACAAGCGATCAAAGATAAAATCAACAACATTCAATTACCTGGCACGGAAATAAATATAGGACAAGTTGCTTCCATCGAAAACTGGAATATTAAAAATAATTTAATACAATTTGATTTATGTTTTCGATTACCTATTTTACTTTTCGCTGAAACAGTAAAACAACAAATTCAAGAAACGATATCGGATTATCAATTTACAATAAATTGTTTGCAAAAGATTAGTTCGCATAAAGTTCAAAATAATTTAAAACCGATACCGGGGGTTAAAAACATTATTGTGGTAGCGTCTGGTAAAGGTGGTGTAGGCAAGTCAACGACTTGTGTTAATTTAGCGCTTGCGCTTTCACAACAAGGCGCCAATGTGGGAATTATGGATGCGGATATTTATGGTCCGAATCAACCGCATATGTTGGGTGTTATGCGTCAACCCGATAGTCCAGATGGTAAAAGTATTCTTCCTATCATTTGTCATGGATTACAAACGATGTCGATTGCTTATCTAGTCGAAGATGATACTGCGATGATTTGGCGAGGTCCTATGGTAACACGCGCGCTTCAACAATTATTGAATGATACTAAATGGCAGGATTTAGATTATTTATTACTCGACATGCCACCTGGTACAGGTGATATTCAATTAACAACCGCGCAAAAAATTCCGGTGGTAGGCAGTGTCGTGGTGACTACGCCGCAAGATATTGCTTTATTAGATGTAACACGTGCGATAAAAATGTTTCAACGAGTTGATATCGATATTTTAGGGATAGTCGAAAATATGAGTCTTTATCATTGTCCTCAGTGCGGTTTTGCTGAACCTATATTTGGTGCCGAAGGCGCATTAAAATTATCTCAAGAATTTAATCTACCTTTACTAGGACAAATTCCCTTAAACCGAGCGATTTGTGATAATGCCGATCAAGGTACGCCAATTGTGGCGATGGATCCAGATTGCATTGCAAGTCAATATTATAATAACATAGCGCTGAAATTAGCGGCACGAATTGCCATGAAAGACAAAACTTACGCCCATAAATTTCCTAATATTGTGGTTGAAAATAAATAGGAGCGCACATGAGTATTAAATCTGATAATTGGATCCGTCACATGGCTGAGAATGAAGGCATGATAGAACCTTTTGAACCTTCACAATGTCGAGAAGTTAACGGCCAAAAAATTGTGTCCTATGGCACGTCAAGTTACGGTTATGATGTGCGTTGTGCCAATGAATTTAAAATTTTTACGAATATTAATTCAGCGATAGTTGATCCTAAAAATTTTAATAGTGGCAGTTTTGTTGATGTGCAATCTGATGTTTGTATTATTCCACCTAATTCATTTGCTCTCGCAAGAACCGTTGAATATTTTAGGATCCCACGTCAGGTCTTAACCATTTGTTTAGGAAAATCGACTTATGCTCGTTGTGGCATTATTGTGAATGTCACCCCGTTAGAGCCAGAGTGGGAAGGTCATGTCACCTTAGAATTTTCTAATACAACCACCTTACCTGCAAAAATTTATGCGAATGAAGGTGTCGCGCAAATGCTATTTCTCGAATCAGATGAAATGTGTCAAACCTCGTATCGTGATCGCGGGGGCAAGTATCAAGGTCAACGAGGCGTCACGTTGCCTAAAACTTAAAACATCATTGATGAGACGGAATCACCTGTATCATCATCATCATCATGATCATCAATCTCTTTTAAAGGTAAATGACGATTATTGTTGACTCGTTCGCGTAACTCTTTACCGGGTTTAAAGTAGGGACTGTATTTAGCAGTTGTGACTACTTTTTCACCAGTTTTTGGATTATGCGCATTCCGGGGTGGCCGGTAATGTAAACAGAAACTACCAAAGCCGCGTATTTCTATACGACCGCCACTGCCTAAATTATTGCTCATAAGTTCGATAACATAATTTACCGCATCACTAACATCTTTTTCAGGAATATGATTGAGTTTATTTGCAATTGAGGTTATCAGTTCTGATTTTATCATCGTAACTTTCAGCGATTCGCTGCCCCCTTGTTTTGTTTTACTTAAAAACGTTTTCGATGCATGCTCGAATACGTTCGCTAGAAAAATCTTACTTAATCTTCAAGTACATAGTGCGAATCCACTATTTGGTCGCTTTGATATAAATATAGCAGGCTATCAGTGATTTAGCATCCTCGACTCATGAATCTTACGAAAAAATTTGAGTTTTTATCATGTATTTATCGATTATCTCTGAGTATAAGCACAATTGAAGCAACAAATTCTGAATTTAAAAGGATATATGCATGCCAGAACTGGGAAGTTGTTGACCATCCAAAATGATTTTATTGGATTCAATCGTCAATTTATCTTGCGCAAAATATTTTAAAACGCAAGGATAAAGACGGTGCTCTAATGTTTGGATGCGTTTTGTGAGTTTTTCAACTGTGTCATGGCGCTGAATTCGACATTTAGTTTGGGCGATAATAGGTCCATGATCACATTTTTCATCAACAACATGAACAGTTACTCCGTGGAATTTATCTTCACCCGCGAGTACTCGTTCATGAGTATTTAAGCCTGGGTAGGCAGGTAGCAACGAAGGGTGAATATTAATTATTTTATGGTGAAACGCGTCAACGATTTCTTTATTTAATATTTTCATAAATCCAGCTAAGACGATTAAGTCAGGGGCTAAATTTTGTAAGGTAGATAAAAAGCTAGGATCTTCTGCTGCAATAACTTCGGTTTTAATTCCCGCTTTTTTTGCAATATTCAAACCATTTGCATCTGGATTATTTGATAACACAGTAATTATCTTGAGATTTAATTTTGCAGCAATAATAGCTTGTAAATTACTTCCATTCCCAGAAATAAGTACGACAATATTTTTCATCCCTGACCTCAATTAAATAATATCAATGGCAGAATGATTATCTTCTCTTTTATCAATCGTGCCAATTTGCACGACATTTTCACCACAGGCAGTAAGACAATCAATTGCAAGTTGTTTATATTCTTCATCAATAATGATGATAAGACCAATTCCATTATTAAACGTTTTATAAAGTTCTTTATTCGAGAGATTCGCTAATTTTTGCAACCATTCAAAAATAGGTGGAATAGTAAAACTATTAGACTCGATAATGGCTTTACAGTTTTGGGGTAATACGCGAGGAATATTTTCAACAAATCCTCCACCGGTTATATGAGCCATAGCATTAACCTTTATTTGTTTTTGTAAAGCTAAAATAGATTTAACATAAATTTTTGTCGGCGTCAGTAATAAATCAATTAATGGTGTGTTTTCTATTTTAGAATCTAAAGAAATATTATTTAAAGTGATGAGTTTTCTGACTAATGAAAATCCGTTGCTATGAAGACCGCTTGAAGCGAGACCTAATATAACATTGCCTGGTTTGACATGACGTCCGTCAATAATTTTTTGTTTGTCGACAATCCCGACAGAAAAGCCAGCGAGATCATAATCTTTTTCGTGATACATGCCAGGCATTTCTGCAGTTTCACCACCTATTAAAGACATTTCAGATTGTTCGCAACCTGCAATAATGCCATCAATAATATTTTGTGAGATACTGAGATTTAATTTTCCAGTTGCATAATAATCAAGAAAAAAAAGAGGAGTTGCGCCACATAGAATTAAATCGTTCACACACATCGCAACTAAGTCGATACCGATGCTACTGTGACGATTAGTTTCTATAGCAAGTTTTAATTTCGTTCCGACTCCGTCAGTGCTTGATACTAAGATGGGTTTTTCATAATCAGATAAGGGTAATTCATAAAGAGCGGCAAATCCTCCGATGCCTTTTAATACATTTTTTTGCGTTGTTTTTTGACCGTGTTGTTTAATGTAATCCACTAACTCATTACCAGCAGTGATATTCACGCCAGCGTCCTGATAAGTAATTTCAGTATTATTCATGATATTATCTATAATGGAGTTGTAAATAAAGACATGATACTTGGCAATAACGGAAATTCATAGTATTTTATCGCTTTATTTCAATTCAGGTTTATTATGTCAAGTTCACATTGGTTAATTATTCCCGCAGCTGGATTAGGTGCGCGAATGCAAAATGAAAAACCAAAACAATATTTATCGTGTCATGGTAAAACGATTTTAGAAACTACCGTGAATCAATTTTTATCGGTTGAATTTTTTGAGAAAGTCATTATCGCTATTTCTCCTGCAGATACTTTTTATAATCAAACTTTTTTATCCAGTCATCCTCGATGTTTATCGACTTTGGGTGGCGAAACCCGTGCTCACTCAGTTTATAATGGACTAATGAAATTAAAAAAAATCGGTGCCAATGAAGCGGATTGGGTATGGGTGCATGATGCGGCACGCCCTTGTATTACGAGTGAAGATATTTTAAAGCTATATTCACAGACCAAAAGTCATTATTCGGGCGTAATTTTAGCAAGCCCTGCACGTGATACCTTTAAAAAAGTGAAAGATAATCAAATTTTAACAACAGTTGATCGAAGTGAATTATGGCATGCGATGACACCACAAGTTTTTCCTTTTGCAGATTTAATGCAAGCTATGTCAAATACGATAAAACAAAAGCTATCAGTTACCGATGAAGCAATGAGTATGGAACTACTTAATTTTCCGATAACTGTGATTCAAGGACGAGCAGATAATATTAAAATTACTTATCCAATAGACTTAACCATTGCAGAAACAATATTGAGGTAAAAATGATACGAATTGGCCAAGGTTTTGATGCCCATCGTTTTGCACAAAATCAAAAATTAATATTAGGTGGTGTTCATATTCCCTTTGAATTAGGTATCGAGGGACATTCAGACGGCGATGTTCTATTGCATGCTATTTGTGATGCTTATCTTGGCGCACTGGGTTTAGGCGATATTGGACAACATTTTCCCGGCACGAAGGAATGGGAAAATATGGATTCGCGGGTTTTTGTTAGAAAAGTAATTGATCAAATACGCACTCACGGATGGCGCGTGAGTAATGTTGATGCCACTATTATTGCAGAGAAGCCACGGTTGTCGGAATACCGAGAAACAATGCGCAATATTATTGCTTTAGATAGTCAAATTGATATCACACAAGTGAGTGTAAAAGCGTCGACGACTGACAAAATGGGGTTTATTGGTAAAGGTGAAGGGATTGCGGTGATTGCAGTCGCACTTCTTGAGTCAATCTCATAGATAGGGTACAGTTATCGCCCTATAAAGCAA
This sequence comes from uncultured Legionellales bacterium, assembly GCA_964352985.1. Classification (GTDB taxonomy): domain Bacteria; phylum Pseudomonadota; class Gammaproteobacteria; order JAHCLG01; family JAHCLG01; genus CAYGUK01. The sequence continues at coordinate 28,370 of CAYGUK010000006.1, read as the reverse complement.
TATCAAAAAGGCAACTTCATTGAAAATCCTCGCAACCAATGACGATGGTGTAAATGCCATCGGTTTAAATATGTTAGCTAATGCATTAAAACAACTCGGCGATGTCACTATCATTGGACCTGATAGAAATTGTAGTGGAAGTAGTAATGCGTTGACGTTATCAAGACCTCTTCATGCTACTCATCTCGAGAATGGATCAATTGCAATTGATGGTACACCAGCAGATTGTGTTCATGCTGCTATTACAGGGTTTATGGCAGAAAAACCTGATCTTGTTGTCTCAGGTATTAACGCGGGTTCTAATCTTGGCGATGATGTTTTTTATTCCGGTACGGTAGCCGCTGCTATTGAAGGGCGTTTTATGGGTTTTCAAGCCATCGCATTTTCCTTAGCGGGTAGTGAATTAAATCATTATGCCACCGGCGCATTTGTTGCAAAGCAAATTGTTACAAAACTCAATGCTGATCCTCTTCCCCATGATACAATTTTAAATATCAACATACCTGATGTAGCAATTGATGATTTACAAGGTTACGAGGTGACTCGCCTAGGCACAAGACACGGTGCAGAGCCCATTATTAAGCGCCAAGATCCAAGAGGAAAAGATATTTATTGGATAGGTTTACCGGGGCCAGAAAATGATAGCGGTGAAGGTTCGGACTTTCATGCAATAAAAAATAATAAAGTTTCAATTACACCATTGCAGCTTGATTTAACGAACTATAAAACATTTGATAAAATATCTCATTGGATAAGAGATTTCACTTAAATATGAAACTTTTTTCTGCCCTATATTCTCGAGTGATGATTTGGTCTCGTCATCCACATGCAGCATGGTATTTGGCAGGGTTGAGTTTTGCCGAATCTTCTTTTTTTCCCATTCCACCTGATGTCATGTTATTACCCATGTCATTGGCGAAACCTGATAAGGCATTAAGATTTGCTTTAATTACAACTTTATTTTCTGTGATTGGAGGTATTTTTGGTTATATCATCGGTTGGGGATTCTTTGAAATGATTCACCCTTTGCTGATAAAATTTGGCTATCAAGCGGCCTATATAGAAGCATCACATTGGTTTCATGAATGGGGATTTTGGGCAGTGTTAGTCGCGGGATTTACACCTATTCCCTATAAAGTTTTTACAATTGCTGCGGGTAGTTTAATGATGCCAATTATTCCTTTTATCATGGCATCATTTATTGGTCGAGGTGGTCGTTTTTTTCTAGTTGCAATATTGATGAAAGTGGGTGGCACAAAACTTGAAAATTTTTTATTAAAAACAATTGATCGGTTAGCAATCGGACTGATCATTCTAATTGTGCTTGGCATTATTATTTGGCAATGGTATAAATAATTTTGCTTATAAACGCTGAAAATATGTGATAAAGCTTTTGTTATTAAAATCCTTTTTTATGACATTTGTTGCTACTTGCTTAGTATTGTGTTTAGCGAGTTGTGCCAATGATACAGGTGAGTTAGCACCTGTGGTAAATGGTTGGGCGGTAAATAATACGCATGATGTCTACCGAGTCGCATCTGGTGATACGCTTTATTCGATTGCATGGCGCTATGGCTTGGACTATCGAACGCTAGCTAATATTAACCATATTAATGCACCTTATGAAATTGCAAAAGGAGAATTAATTCAACTTTCTGCTAAGCATAAAAAGCCCCTCTCGAAACAAAACATCATTAAGAATACGGCTAGAAAAACAGTTCAAAAACTCAGTAAACCACACGTTAATTCTCTTAAAGTGGTAAAAAAACAACCTCTACCAAATAAACCCCGATATAATGCAAAATATTCTCATGTTAGCCAATGGAATTGGCCTGTTAGAAATGGCAAAATTATCAAAACATATTCTAAAGCTAACAAGGGTCTTGATATTGGCGGTAAATTAGGCCAATCGGTGATGACTACTGCGCCTGGTGTGGTAGTATATGCTGGAAGTGGAATACGAGGTTATGGTAAATTACTGATAGTAAAACACAATGCAGATTACCTAAGTGCCTATGCTCACAATCGTAAACTGCTGGTCCGTGAAGGACAAACAGTGAGAAAAGGACAAGTGATTGCCCTCATGGGTAAAACAGGTAGCAACGAAGTGATGCTACATTTTGAAATACGTCATAATGGAAAACCAGTCAATCCACTGAGTTTACTAGGAAGACGAAAGTAATTAGGGCCAAAGAGTAAAGTCATGACCGATAAAAAAGATGATGCTGAATTAGAAGATTTTGATGACAGTGACTTGGATGAAGATGATTCTGATATCATAGATATCGATGATGATAGTGATGATGGTAACGAATCCAAATCTTCAAGTAGTAAAGAATCTTCTGGTAGCAAAAGGCAACGAAGTGCTAATTCGTCACTTGATGCTACTCAAATTTATTTATCCGAAATTGGTTTTACCCCTTTATTAACACCTGAAGAAGAAGTTCATTTTGCGCGAATGGCACAACGTGGTGAAGATGAAGGACGTAAACGCATGATTGAAAGCAACTTGCGTTTAGTTGTTAAAATTGCACGACGATATTGTAATCGTGGATTGGCATTATTGGATTTAATTGAAGAAGGGAATTTAGGTTTAATACGTGCCGTTGAAAAATTTGATCCAGAACGTGGTTTTCGTTTTTCAACTTATGCTACCTGGTGGATAAGACAAACCATCGAGCGTGCTATCATGAATCAAACACGCACTATTCGTTTGCCTGTTCACGTTGTTAAAGAATTAAATGTTTATTTACGCGCTGCGCGTGAATTAGCACAAAACTTTGATCAAGAACCTTCCGCCGAAGAAATAGCAGAAATGCTAGATAAACCCATCGAAGATGTTAAAAAAATGCTAGCGCTTAATGAAAGAGTCACCTCTATTGACTCACCGATTGGTTTGGAAGGCGATAAAATTTTATTAGATACTGTTTCCGCAGATAAAAATACGGAACCGGCCCAAGCGTTACAAGATAATAATTTACAAACTAACCTTGATACTTGGCTAGATCAACTCACCGAAAAACAAAGTGAAGTAATTGCCAGACGCTTTGGTTTAAGAGGACATGAAAAAGCGACATTAGAAGAAGTGGGTCGCGAAATCGGTTTAACTCGTGAACGGGTGAGACAAATTCAAGTCGAAGCGTTAAGAACTTTACGTGAAATTATGGAATCAAATGGCTTAACTGGTGCTATGGTTTTTAACGAATAAAATTTTGTTTACCCACCTGCTTGAGAAATAATTTGCTTCAAAAGTTTTTTAATTTTTTCTGGTGCGTCTTTTTCTTTTTCTTTTAAATACTCTTTCACCTTTGCATCATGTTTTGCATTACTACTCAAAGACCATTTTGCGGTTGTGATCATAATGGCTTGTTGTGCTTGAAAGCGATTTAAATTTTTGACATTGGTTTTATCGAGCGGGTTTTCCCATTCTAAAATTGCCAAGACGCGTGAAATATATTTTGTATCACCGCTGGCATAATAACTGGCCCACATCATGTCAATAATTTCAGTTGAAACAAAATGAACTTTCATGAGATCAATTATTTTTCGAGAGCGGATTTGGCTGATCATCATTTTTTCTTTTTTATCTGCTCGCTGATAGAGTTCTTCTAAATATTCCTGGGCTTTTTTATTATTAGATTGCCACAGTGCAGTGTAGAGAATTGCTTTATTATTATGGGACAAGTCTTTTAAAGGTTCTAGCCAAATTTTAATTTGATCAGGGTATTTTTGAAATATGATCATAAAAAAAGCGGTAATGGGATAAGCCGCACCAGGTTTATTTAAATATTCATTTTTAGTGAAATCTTGTAGCATCTTGGGAATTTGTTCAGGTTTAGGATTGTCTTGGTATTGTTGGAACCATGCGATAAGAGCAATTTGAACTGCGCGGTTATTTGCAAAGCTTGGTTGCATCGAAAATAAAAAAACAAATCCTAATATAAATAGTCCAACATAAGTTTTGTTAAATTTCATTTTTCTTCCCCGGCATCATACGAGTTAAAACATTATCTTTATAAATGATATGGTGTTTCAAGGCGGCTAACACGTGAACGATTACTAATACCACAATCGTAAAAGCAAGATATTCGTGTATATCACCAAATAAATTAGACAGCGCTTGATTTTTTGCAACAGGTAAAATCACTGAAAATAATCCAAAGAAACTTGAGGGATAGCCTGCATAACTCGATAATAACAATCCAGCAATCGGCATCATTAGAATGACTAAGTAAAGTAAAATATGCATGGCATGGGCGCAAAATTTCATAAATGAATTCATGTGTTCGGGTAATCTAGGTTTTGGATTGATGAGCAACCAAATAATTCGTAAAACCATGAGAAATAAAATTAATAAGCCAAAGGATTTGTGAATAGTATATGCGGTACCGCGTAAAGAATTGTTATCAATGTATCCCATTAGAAAACCAAGTAGGATCATAAATAAAATTAAAATGAATATTAGCCAATGGAATAATTTTGCAATGCTACCGTAATTTTCTTTGGTATTTCTTAAACTCACGCAAAGCTCCTATCAGCTTGATTTAGGTAAAGATAATACTGCAACTAAAAAAAAAATACCACGACTAGCAAGCATGCTAAAATAAGTATATAGTGTGGCAAAACAAAGCGTGGAGAGAGAGATGATTAAAACCAGTGAATTAACTAAAAGTCTCACCCAATCAGGTATCAGATCAGCAAGTAGTGAGTGTGCTCGAATAGGCGGTATTAATCTTGGGCAGGGAATTTGTAATCTCCCTGTTGAAGATAGTTTAAAAGAAGCCGCTCATCAGGCCATGCTTGAAAATAAAACGATATATTCAGCTTGTGAAGGGATCTTAGCTTTAAGAGAAGCCATAGCCAAAAAATGTCATAGTTATAATCATATTGATGTTGATCCAAATACTGAAGTGATGGTTAGTCATGGTTCGACAGGTTCATTTGTTTCTTGTGCGATGAGTATTTTTAATCCGGGCGATGAAGTGATTTTGTTTGAACCCTTTTATGGTTATCACCGTAATATTTTGAAACTCTACCAAGTAGAAGTAAAAGCGGTGCAAATAAATATGGCTGATTTTAGTATCAATATTGAAGATATCGAAAAACAAATTAATCCTAAAACGAAAGCAATAATAATTTGCACGCCTTGTAATCCTTGCGGCAAAGTTTTTTCAAAGCAAGAATTAATTGCGATTGGTGAATTAGCTGAAAAACACAATTTAGCGATCATTACTGACGAAATTTATGAATATATTACCTATCCGGGTTATGAACATATTTCAATTGCCAGTTTAAAAAATTTCAAAGAACGCACGATTACAATTTCTGGGTTTTCAAAAACCTATAACATGACAGGTTGGCGTTTAGGTTATGCAACCGGCCCGAAAAATGTGATTCAAAAAATGGCCTTAGTGCAAGATTTAGTTTATGTGTGTCCTTCTACACCTTTACAACATGCCGTCATTAGTGCCTTTGATATTAAAGACGATTATTATGAAAATATGCGACAAGGCTATTTAGAAAAACGAAGTATCGTTACCGATACACTTACTGAAATGAATTTAAAATTTGCCACACCACAAGGCGCATATTATATCATCGTCGATTTTAGTCATTTAGGATTTGAAGATGATGTGGCGATTGCCAAACGATTTTTACAAGATGCTAAAGTAGCTGTTGTACCTGGCAATTCTTTTTATTTAGATGCAAATCGCGGTAAAGGGAAAATTCGACTTTGTTATGCTTTAGATAAACCAACAGTACAAGAAGCCATGCTAGCAATGAAAAATGCTGTATGGTGGTAAACAACTGAATAGAGCAAAATAATATTTATCGACCTATCATCATCCTAAGTTGTTCGGGAGTGAGGGTGCTTAAGGTGTCATCTTGTTCTTCATTCGACGGGGGAATATAGCATATGAGCCTAATATCCAGCTCCAACTCTTCCAGTGCTCTATGAACAATCTGCTTAGGTGACATATCTAAATATATCGGATCGACATCAAGGTATAAACTATCGAATCTAGCTTGCATATTTTCATTTAAATATTCATCTTCATCGGTGAGTATATATTTTGCATGACTTAATAAAATCTTATTTTTTAATCTGGCAAATTCTAATAAGTCGAACACTTTATTGCAATTTTCATGTCCTATCAGATCTATTAGGGAATCATGTAGTTTGAGTATATCGAAATTTAATTTTAATAATTCAATCTCATTGAAATAATCTAAACTATAATCACGTTGTTCAGGGGAGGGATCATAAGAGAAAAAAACAAATTGTATAAAGGTAAATAAACGTTTTCGATCAAGCTTGGATAAAGATGTCGTATCAAATTTAAGAAAAAACTCTAGAAAAAATTCTTTTAATATTTTATCGCTATTTTCGGTAAATATTTTAAATAGGGGATAATTTACAATAGACATGGTCTTAATAGTTTTGGCATTATACAAATCGAAAAGCTTAGTTAAACCGTTTAAAAAGAAACTCGCATTTGAGAAGTCATTATTTTCAATACAATATTTACTATAACTCAATAATGCCAAAATAATTGATTCTGCTTCATTCATGTGTATTATTATTAATATTAATGATTGTTTTGTTTATGTAATATTGTAATATACTTGGAAATGAATTTTTAGATTAATAATAAGAGCTAATTATTCTACGTTAAAAGTGGTTAAGAATGTCAGTAATAATTATTAATAAAATTTCTAAAATAAATTTATCTTGATTGTACTTCATGTTTTACTAATAATTATTTTCAATTTAATTAAAGGCTTAATTATGAGGTAGTATTACCAAAGGTCATGTGCTGTCGTGGTGGTGCTGAGGGCTGGCACGTCGTCCCACCATATAATGAAATTTGCGTTAAAGACGACTGCTGAAAAAATAAATCAAGACTTTGTCTACTTTCTTCTAGTGTTACTGGTTGTGCTTGAATTAAATTAATCGGGTTCGTTTTAATGTTGGTTGCTTTTTGTCTTAAGGCTAAGGCTGTGTTATAAGGTGTAAATAAACCAAATCTTGTTAAAGTGCAACAGCAATCGAGCGGTTCATCTGAATTTACGATACGGTTTTCTACAAAATCAGTAAAATTTTGCGCGTCCCACGGACTATCACCCTCATAACAAATAGAATGATCTGTACCACAAATGTAGTCTTTCACATCATCACAAAAACAACACAAGAAAGTATAGCAAATATTAAGTATACCTAAACCTGATAAAACCCTTCGAAATGGGACGAAAAAATAAAGTAAACAAGCTAATCGATCATAAAATTGGGCTTGTGATAAGCGGATATTTTCTTCTTGTAATCTTTCAGATAGCAGTTGGGGAATTGATGTTTGGTGAGTATTAATTATTTCCTCATAAAGTTGACGTAAAAATTGATTAGTTCGATCGAGTAATTCTTGATTTATTTTGCGCCATAAAGCTTGAGTAGGATCATCTTGCTGTTGTTGACCTTCTGCAGAATCAATAGACAAAACTGATGTATCGATCGACTGAAATATGGTGTTTAGTTTAGCAAATAACTGGCTTATTTCTTTTCTGTGTGAAAGAGGACATCGTAATAATTTATTATTTATCTTGAGTTGCTCTATCCCTTGAAGTAACTTGATTGTGGTATTTTGATTAAGATAATCACTATGTAGTTTTAAAGCTTTTGCTTGATCACTTAATCTACTTTTAATATTTCCGACTACGTCATCAGTAAAAAATGGTGTAGAAGCTTCGTCCCATCTTTTTATTTCGTGTTGATCTAGTGGAACAGAACCTTCTACAGGTTCAATTGCAACTTCTCGCATAATATTGTCGCCAATAGAATAGGGTACTAGTTTATTTAAATGTTGATATTTTGTTTTAATTGTTAAAAAGTGTTTATGCTGTTTTTGCGCTATATATGATTTAATTTCGCGTAACATATCCAGATATAATTTTTTTAAATCCTGATTTGGTAATTCAGCGATATGTTTTGATATTTGGATGATAAGATGTTCAACTTGATGAGTCAGTTTTAATATCGCTTCTGGATAATCATCCAAATGGATTTCTCCGAAATTAAACTGAATTGATTTCATGCTTATAATAAGGTTGTTGAAATAGATAGAATCGACTAGACCAGCACGCTGTCCTTGCGACCTCGTGTAGTCTGTAAAACTTTGCTGGATTGCCCCAATAAATGTATCATCAAATAGTCCCAACATATAAAAACTCCATTATTTCAATTTTTGCCATTATCTTATCTACCAGAAAAATTTTATATCCCAAGAAAAGGATGCGTTAATTTAATGGATTAAATCAGGGAAAATGACTTAAAAATGGAATGAATACTATTTAATGAAAGCCGCGGCAACAAAACTTAACAAACCAAAAAACATTAAATAAAAAGCAGGTGCTAATGGCGCATGAAAAAATTTTATTAATAACGTTGCCACCAATGGCGTTGTGCCGCCGATTACAGCAAAAGCGAGATTATAAGTGATACTTACTCCCGTATATCGAATGTGAGTGGGAAACAATTCTGGTAATAACGCACCAAAACTGCCAATGGACATGGAAAATATTATCCCTAAAATTGTTTGAGCGATAAACATAGTGGTGAAATTTCCCTGCAATATAAAATGAAATAATAAAAAGGAAAAGATCAATATGAAGAAAGAACCTGTCGCAATGATTTTTTTTCTAGTAATAAAATCTGATAGTGTGCCCATAAGAAACATCGAAATTGTAAAAATAATTAAATTAACCGTACTTAGAGATGAAAGTGAATCTCGAGAGAGCGTTAAATTTGTTTTAAAATTGCTGATATAAATCGGCATATAGACTAAAATGATGATCATGCAAATTGCAACTAAACTCACTATAATAAAACTCTGAATAAATTCTTTAAAATGATTTTTTAATAAAAATATGAAAGGCTTATTGACGTTTTTTTGTTGAATTAACAATTGTTGAAAAGCGTTGGTTTCTTGTAAATTTTTTCTTAATATCGCACCCACAAATGCCAGGCATGCGCCAATAATGAAGGTAATACGCCATCCCCAATTTATGAATTGTTGTTTAGAGAGCAAGGCGTGTAAAATAACGAGAACAATGTGAGCAAATAAAATAGCAATGCTTAATGCAACAAAAATAATCGCAATCATTTTGCCGCATTTTTTATAATTAATATGTTCATAAACAAAAGTGATCGCACCAGGGATTTCGCCACCGACAGCCATGCCTTGAATTAAACGTAATACGACTAATAAAATTGGTGCGGCCAAACCAATCGTGTGATAACCAGGCAAAAGACCAATCAGTAAAGAGGGAATCGCCATTAAAATAATGGAAGCATGAAATGTTTTCTTTCGACCAATAGTATCGCCATAATGACTAAAAACAAATCCACCAATTGGTCTTGCAAAATAACCCACCGCAAATGTTGCGAATAATGCAAGCATGGAGTTGAGATGATTTTCAGCTGGGAAAAATAATGGGCTAATAATATTTGCTAAAAAAACAAATATCATGAAATCATAAAATTCTAATGCGCCACCTAGTGCGGCTAACCAAACAACTTTCATTTTACTGTTGCCAATTATTATTAAAAAAAATAAACGTCGATGAAATTAAAATTATATCGCAACAAAAATTTATTTTCGTCGTCTAATTTAGAATAAATTGACGAGTTTAAATCTCATTAATTCTTTATTAGTTTTATAGAGCTTAACTAATAAAATAAATCTCCTAATATTGCGCAATATTAGGATCAACTTCAACGGCATAAGCATTAATCCCACCCTGCAAATTGTAGACATTTTTAAAGCCATGTTCTTGTAAAAACTGGACGGCTTGTAAAGAACGTCCACCCATTTTACAGTGAACAACAATTTGTTTTGTTTTATCAATTTCATTTAGTCTATCGGGTAATTCAGCTAACGGAATTAAATGTCCCCCAAGATGGCATATTTCATATTCATGTGGATTACGCACATCTAATAAAAAGAAATCTTCTTTTTGATCTTGCATTTTTTTTAATTGTTTGACAGTAATTTCTTGAGCTATATTGAAAGTCATTTGACAATTCTCCAGTTGATGAAAATTTAATTTATCATAAGGTGTTTTTCCATGACATAACACACAAGCGGGATCGTTTCGCAGGGTTGTTTTTCTAAAGTCCATGGTTAAACTGTTAACTAATAATAACTGACCACTAAGTGGTTGGCCAATTTGTAAAATTAATTTAAGCGCTTCATTTGCTTGCAACGTTCCAAGAATACCGGGTAACACACCGAGCACACCACCTTCTTGACAATTTGGCACGGCACCGGGTGGCGGCGGTGCTGGAAATAAACAACGATAGCAAGGACCATTCTTAAATGTAAACACAGAACATTGTCCTTCAAATCGTAAGATGCTGGCATAAATATGTGGTTTAGCAAGATGAAAGCACGCATCATTTACAATATATCGTGTTTGAAAATTATCACTGCCATCGATAACCAAATCATAAGGTTCAATAAGTTGTAACGCATTGTTATGGTGAAGTTTGGTTTGATAAGTTTCGATAGTAATTTGACTATTTAAAGTTTTTAATTTTTCGGCAGCAATATTTACTTTAGCTTGTTGTAATGTTTCTTCATTATATAGAATTTGTCGTTGTAAATTTGAGAGTTCAATCACATCATCATCGACTATGCCAATATGTCCCACACCAGCGGCGGCCAAATAAGGTAAAACGGCAGAACCTAAGCCACCCGCACCAATACATAATATCTTAGCTTGTTTTAATTTTTTTTGTCCCTTGATGCCAACATTAGGTAAATTAAAGTGACGTTGATAACGTATTAACTCCTGTTGTGATAACATTTTATTTCCAAACTAACGTTTCAAGTGCTGACAATTTTGCCAAAGCTCGTGTGACTTGTCACGTAGTTTTGGTCATTGCATAATAAAGCAGAGTAACAGGGAGTAACTGACCCACGTGAATGCAATATCAATTAAAATTTGTAACTTATTCAGCATAAATGCTAAATAGTTACCCTGATAGTACTGCCTAACCTGGCAAAGCCAGGCTAACGGCACTTAAGGGGAAAATCGCGATTCTCCCCTTAAGAATCCCCATCGCGTAAGGAAAGTCTGTTCTTTTCAGCGTTTCTACGTTGTTGCTTAAATTTGGTGAATAGTTACTAAAATTTTTATATTACTTTTATTTGTTATGGTGCTTGCCATTGTGGTTTATCGATTTGCTAGTGATAATACGAATTCATTAATTGCTGATGTGAAACAAGTGACGGAAAATTATTGTGCGTGTGAATCAGGCAATTTAATGTGTATTAAAAAATATGCAACGGCTTATCATAATTATATGTTAAAAGTGCGACCTATTTTACACACGATGACTTATTCGAATTTTATTCGAGTATCAGAAATTGTGACCCAATTTGAAACGTGTCAAACTCGTTTTAATGGTGCTTAATTACTTTAACGATTTTAACTTCGACTGCAATTCTGCAATTGAGTGTGCTTCAGTAATTTCATCTCTCACAATAATGCCGAGTTGTTCACTGATTTTACGGGCAGAGAAGATTCCGCGGATCATATGTGTGTGATTTTCTTTATCGAATTCCGTGACTAACGCATAGTGATGATGTAATTCAGTTAAAGTATGAATCACATTACCCACTTTTGTGTGGGAAATAATATTATAATCGAGTAATAATAATTTATTAATCGGCGTGGTGAGAGCTCTGACTTTAATTTCATTGCGTGGAACTTGGCGTTCTTGAATTATTTGCAACGGTTTTTCACCTAACATATCTTCAGAAGTAATCAAACCTAAAACTTGTTTATCACTACCAATTACTAACAGACTATGAACCTGATGCGATTTCATTTCAGTTAACGCATTGGGAATGTAATCATCAGGGGTGATAGTAACTGGATTATTGTGCACGAAGTCCGTCATTACGCTTAGGGCGGGATCATCGATATGAGCCACTTCAGGCTGAGTTGGTGGGTGACAGTATTGTGCCCCTTCGTTGAGTTGGACTGTGGGTAAAATTTCATATAAACGATTTGCCATAACTGCTACCTTACTTTGTTCTACTGAGTGATTACTATTTAGTTTTCATTTTGAATCAGTGCTCTTATTGATTAATATAGTGCCGTTCCACCTAATTATCAATGATTTAGTAATTTATTTTATCTCATACCCTTGAAAAAAAACATTTATGCCTTATATATCGTGCAGTTATAGAAAGCAATGGAGACACACCAACAATGAGCGTAAGCGCACAAAAAGAGACATTGGGTTTTCAAACCGAAGTTAAACAATTATTACAATTAATGATTCACTCTTTATATAGTAACAAAGAGATTTTTCTACGAGAACTTATCTCTAATTCATCAGATGCGATTGATAAACTTCGCTTCCAAGCAATTGAAAATCCAGAATTAACTGCAAAAGATGCGGATTTTAAAGTTGTTGTTGATATCGACAAAGATAACAAAACCATTACCATTCGCGATAATGGTGTTGGTATGAGCCGTGAAGATGTGATTAATCACCTTGGTACCATCGCGAAATCTGGCACTAAAGAATTTTTACAATCTCTAACGGGTGATAAAGCGAAAGATGCCAAATTAATTGGTCAATTCGGTGTGGGTTTTTATTCTGCGTTTATTGTGGCCGACTTAGTCACCGTTAAAACCTTAAAAGCAGGTTTAGCGAATAATGAGGCCATTTTATGGGAATCAAAAGGTGAAGGTGACTATACCATTGAAACCATCGAAAAAGAGTCTCGCGGCACCGAAGTGATTTTACATCTTAAAGCTGAAGACACTGAATTTCTCGAAGAATGGCGATTACGAAACATCGTGCAAAAATATTCTGATCATATTGGCGTGCCAATTGAAATGCTTAAAATGGAAATGCCAGAAGCTGAGTCTGAAGATGAAGAAGAAAAAACACCGAAAAAACCAGAGTATGAAGTTATAAATAAAGCACGTGCGTTGTGGACTTTACCTCGCAGTGATATTAAAGAACAAGATTATCAAGAATTCTACAAACACATTTCACATGATTTTGAAGATCCATTAACTTGGACTCACAATCGCGTTGAAGGTAAACAACAATATACTACGTTGTTATATTTGCCAGCGCATGCCCCATATGATTTATGGAATCGTGATTCACCACGCGGATTAAAACTCTACGTTCAACGTGTTTTTATTATGGATGATGCAGAGCAATTTCTGCCCTTATATTTACGTTTCGTAAAAGGTATAGTGGATTCTAATGATTTGCCATTAAATATTTCACGTGAAATATTACAAAACAGCCCGATGGTTGAAACCATTAAAAAAGGCTGTGTAAATAAAGTATTAGGCATGTTAGAAAAAATTGCTGAAAAGGATCAAGAAAAATACAGCAAAGTTTGGAGTGCTTTTGGTCAAGTATTGAAAGAAGGTCCTGCTGAAGATTTTTCTAATAAAGATCGCATCGCAAAATTAATTCGATTTGCGACGACTTATAAAGATACTGAAGTACAAGACGTTTCATTTGCAGAATATGTTTCTCGTATGAAAGAAGGACAAGATAAAATTTATTATGTGACTGCAGAAAATTTCAATGCTGCTAAAAATAGCCCGCACTTAGAAATTTTCCGTAAAAAAGGTATCGAAGTTATTTTATTCTATGATCGTATCGATGAATGGTTAACATCGCACATTAATGAATTTGAAGGCAAACAATTTGTCTCTGTTGCTAAAGGTAATTTAGATCTGGGTGAACTAGATGATGAGCAAGAAAAAGAAGAACAGAAAAAAACTGAAACTAGTTTTTCAGATTTGGTTGAAAAATTAAAAATCACCTTGGGTGAACGTGTTAAAGAAGTGCGTGTTACCCATCGTTTAACGGATTCTCCTGCTTGCATCGTTGTTGATGATCATGAGATGAGTGCGCAATTGCAACGCTTAATGAAAGAAGCGGGTCAAGCAATTCCTGACGTCAAACCTATTTTTGAAGTCAACCCCACTCATCCTGTTATCGAACGTTTACATCAAGATATGGAAAATAAACATTTTGATGATTGGGCTTTTGTATTATTAGATCAAGCTGTATTAGCAGAAGGTGGTCAGTTACCTGATCCCGCTAACTATGTTAAACGCTTAAATGGCTTGTTATTAGAAGTGGCTTAATTTATATTAGCTCACTTTTAAAGCCTGCAAATTTTTTTTGCAGGCTTTTTTTTTTGGAATGTTTAAATTTTTTAAAAAATATGAAAATGAAAATTATTACTCACTTAATTAATGTAGATAAGTGACTTATTTAAATAGAATTAATCACAATAAGCAGCGATGATAAAACTAGCGCAACAGCTGAGACAATCGGATTTAACAATAATCCACAAAATGGATAGAGTATTCCTGCGGCCACGGCAAGACACAATAAATTGTAAATTAGAGTGAAGCTTAAATTTTGCTTAATTTTTTTTACGGAGGTTTTGGCTATATCTATTGCATCAGAAATTGCTAGTAATGAATTTTTCATTAATGTGATATCTGTAGAATTAATCAACTTATCATACTCGTTGTAAACCTCAATGCGAATATCTGTAATGTGATTCGTAGAGTCTATGTGCTTGTTACTTAAAATAGCAATGACATCATTTTTGTGACGAAATTCTGTTATTTTTTCTTGTTTAGCTTTTGCAGATAGTTCAGCAAAAAAATCATCAACACCGATTTCCATAGCAATACTATAAGCTGTTTTTTGATTATCACCTGTTAGCAAAATCACTTTAACATTATTTTTTTGCAGGCATTTAATACCTTCTATCACTGTGGGTTTAATCGGATCAGACAGACTGATTATACCAATAATAATTTCATTCATAGCCAGATATAATGGTGTTTGTCCTTGTGCGGCATAAAAGTCTGCTTGATTTTCACAGTCTTTTGAAACCAGAATATTGTTATTTTGCATGAATTCGACATTACCTAAACGTAAATGCGTATCACCATTTCGCGCATAAACACCTTGTGCTTCGAAGGATTGAAAATCTTTAGTAGCAAATAATGATAATTTTTCTAATCGCGCACTATGAACAATAGCTTTAGCGATAGGATGACTTGAATGTTTTTCAATACTCGCAGCGATAGCTAACATATCGTGAATGCTTTGTTGATTAAACGCATAAATATTCGTAACGGTGGGGGTGCCTTTTGTCAGTGTGCCAGTTTTATTCAAAATAACGGTTGAAATTTTTGCTGTATTTAATAAGTTATTAGCATGTTGAAATAAAATCCCTTTTTTTGCTGCTTTATTTAGAGCGACTTTAATTGGAAATTTAGCACTTAGTCTAAATCCTTTTGGATTTGAAATAATGAGTAGTGAGATTATTGTGGGAATAACATAATTTATAGTTGGTTGTGGGCCAACGTAATACCATAAAACGCTAGAAATAATGATTAAAAGTAAAACAAGAATAAAAAATAATGTTGTTATTTTTTCGAGTGTGATATTAAGTGATGAGTTTGACGACAGTGCTTTTTGTAAGTGGCTAATTTTTTTTGCTAGTGTTGTATCCTGTCCTATTCTAGTTGCTTTATAAAAAATTGAGCTGGATTTATTGATCGAACCTGCTAGCACATATTCATCTTTGGTTTTTTTTATGGCATGTGATTCGCCTGTTAACATGGATTCATCAATGTGTGATTCGCCTAATATGATATTGCCATCAACGGGGATTTGTTCGCCAGGTTTTATGCGTAATATATCGTTTAATTTTATCTCTTCAATCGTAATGCTTTTTTCGGATCCTTTATTATCGACAATCTGTGCGAGTGTGGGTTGTAAATTTATTAATTGTTGAAGGGTAGCATTAGATTGTGTTTTTATTTTTTCTAGAATGAATTTACCCAAATTCGTTATAGCAATTATTAAAGCGATGGCATCAAAATAAAGGTGTCTTGCAAGTGTTGGAAATAGTAATGGACAATATAAAACTAATAATGAATAGATAAAAGCAATTGTCACACCAATAATAAATAAAGAGTAAGGCGTATTAAATTTAGTTTTGATTAAATCCAAATAAAAATGACCTGCTGAATAGATTAAAACAACTAAGGTGAGAAGCGCTATCAATGTCCAAATCAACATGCCATTTGTTAGCTGGGCTGGGGGATAATAATGCAAGTGTGAACCCATGAATATGGCTATACCAATAATCCCAGCAACAATGGTTTTAAGTAGCAAAGGCAAATACCTTTTTTTATCTTGGGATCGATTGTTCAATTCATCTACATTAGTTTCATTTAAAACTGCGTGAAAACCTAATTTTTCCAGCGCTTCTTGGATAAAAAGAAATTCGATTTCAGCTTTGATGACCGCACTATGTTCGGCAAAATTAATGCTAACTTGTTTCACGCCATTTAGTGCTAGAAGGTTTTTTTTAATTTGTTTAACAACACTTGCTGAATGCATGCCATGCAGTGATAAATGGTAGGTTTCAATCTTCATTCAGGTTTTTTAATATGATACGGGAGGGGTAAAAATTTTATTTTATTATCGGGACGATTTTTAATGTAACATAAATCATCTTTAACAAAAGCATCTTTCATCACAGCAAGGAGTTGAAAACTACCTTGACCGTCTGGTTTGGCAATCACAATATCACCGACATCAATTTCTTCATTATTTTTCATTGTGACAATTTCATCACCGGGGCGTGGAATGGTTTTACCCGTAATAATGCCACGAACCATGTGACTTTTGAGTTTGCCTAAGTGTTCCATTCTCGCCACAATTTCTTGTCCGGTGTAGCAACCTTTTTTAAAACTGACACCATTTAATAATTGATAATTAACTTGATGCGGCGTGAAGTGACCAATGGTGGCGGGATATATTGTTGGCGATCCCACAATAATATTGAGTAATTGCCAAGCATCGGCTCCCACACATTTACATGTTTCACTGAGTGTAGACCAAACTTCTAGCATTTTATTGCTAGGTCCAAATAAAACATAACGTGGCATGGGGCCATTAATTCTAACGGCGATGACTTCATGACGTTGTAGAACTTGATCAATATTTTGTGGAACTTCATCTAAAATATTTTTAATGACGGTGGCAGCAATTGGGCCTGAAACGCCAATTCTAATCCATTGATCAGAACAGTCTGATAATTCTGCTTTGGCAAAAATCGCATATTTTTGTAACTGAGCTAATGTGGCAGCAATAATGGATTTTGGCATAAATAAAAAATAATCATTGGCAATTTTAAAAAGTCGAAATGCGGCTAATATCCGCCCCTTAGGATTGCAATGTGCACCTAACCGACTGAGTGATTCGTCAATGTCATTGAGATCACAAGTCAGTTGACCTTGTAAAAAAGTTTTTGCATCAGGGCCTGATACTTTGATTAAGCCCTTGTGTGATAAATCGGTTAAAACTAATTCTTTTTGCGCTGCAATCAATTCTTCTTTGGGATGACCAAAGTCAGTGACGCGATCTTTTAGCAAATTAGCGTGATTTTGTTCTAAAAAGTTTTGCCAAGTCTTGTCCATAAAATTTATTTACAGTAGTATTAATAATTAGTCGACTACTGTAGCAGAAATCGTGCTCGAGGAAAATCACTTCATGGCTATCGATTTAGAAAAAAAGCGTTTAATTTGGCAATGTCGTCGCGGCATGTTGGAACTCGATATTTTATTAGAAAATTTTTTATTTCAACAATATGATGATGTTGACCTACACTGGAAAATTTTATTTAAAGAATTATTAGTTTTTAGTGATCAAGAATTATTTGTTTGGTTAACCGGGCGCGAAACACCAGGGGATGAGCAATTGCATAAACTGGTGGAAATGATCCGTGGCGTTAACACAACTTGAGCTTCACATAAAATCGCATTGGCAAATTCTAATTTTTCTTATATTCAGTCATTTGGGTGGAAGCATTATAGTTTTTATCCTTGATTTACCTCTCTATATAAAAATTAGTTTATGGGTATTTATTATTTTTTATTTTCACAAACAATTAAAGTTATATTATTTATTTACTCACCACCAATCAATTGTAAAAATAAAATATTTAGTCGATGATAAATGGATAATAGAATTTTCAAATCAACGATGCGAAATCGCACAACTTTGTGGTGAAAGTTTTATTCATCCGTTTATGATAATATTAAATTTTCATTTTCAACAACGACCTTATCATCGTTCAGCATTTGTTTTAACAAATGCACAAAATAAAAATCACTGTCGTCTATTGCGAGTTTTTATTAAAATAAATAAAGCTAAGCTTGTTCCCAGCAAAAAATGGAGAAAGTCAACAAAATGAATATCACACATCTTTATACCGGTTCGGATAATCAATCTCATTTTGAAGAAATTTCTGTGCCTTTGCATGATCAAGGAAATATTGGCTTTTTAAGTTCAGAACTTGCC
Organism: uncultured Legionellales bacterium; assembly: GCA_964352985.1. GTDB lineage: Bacteria > Pseudomonadota > Gammaproteobacteria > JAHCLG01 > JAHCLG01 > CAYGUK01. The sequence goes on along the minus strand of CAYGUK010000006.1, from coordinate 9,925 downwards.
GTGAATAAACTGATTTTGCGCGAAACAAAAAAAGATTATCACTATGATTGGCATAATGCGCCATGTAAACAATATATGATAATGCTTAAGGGTGAAGTCGATATTGAAATTGGCAATGGCACAGTGAGACGATTTGGTCCGGGCGATATTGTTTTACTAAATGATTTAACTGGGCAAGGCCATATTAGTCGAGCGGTGAATGATAAACCTCGGTCTTGTGTTTTTATTGTGGCGGAGAAATAAATTTTTTATGAGACAAAATTTATTTCTAACCGATTGACGACTCATTTTTTATTTATCGCTTGAATTCATTACGCCTATACATAATAATTGCAAACAAATAAGGGATTAAGGCGCTATCTATGAAACCAACCGATACTCGCGATCCAGATTATTATCATAAAGTGGTTGATTGCCAATGGGCATGTCCCGCACATACTGACGTGCCAAACTATATTCGACTTATCGCACTTGGCCAATATACCGAAGCCTATTTATTAAATCGTCAATCAAATGTATTTCCGAGTATCTTGGGACGAGTATGTGACAGACCTTGTGAACCTGCTTGTCGTCGCACTCGTGTTGATGGGCAAGCCGTTGCAATTTGTCGTTTAAAAAGAGTTGCTGCAGATAATCGTGAAGATATTTCTTCGCAATTACCTAAAATTCCTATGCAAAAGAATGGTTTTAAAATTGCGTGTATTGGTGCTGGTCCTGCATCATTAACAGTCGCGAACGATTTAATGCCGATAGGATATGAAGTAACGATTTTTGAAGCGCAAAAAGAAGCAGGGGGATTAATGCTTTCTAATATTCCCCAATTTCGTTTACCGCGTGAAGTGTTGCAAGATGAAATTTCTCAAATCATCAACATGGGTGTTGATATTCGTTATGATTCGCCCATCACCTCAATGGCAAAATTACTTCGTGAAAATTTTAATGCAATTTTTATTGGTACCGGTGCACCTAAAGGTAAAGAACTTAATTTACCTGGTAGAAAAGAAGGCAGTGACAATATTCATATTGGGATCACTTGGCTTGAGTCCGTCGCTTTTGGTCACATTAATAAAATTGGCGAAAAAGTATTAGTCATTGGTGTGGGTAATACGGCGATGGATTGTTGTCGCACTTCTAAGCGTTTAGGTGGTAAACAAGTTAAAGTTATGGCACGTAAATCCCGTGAATTTTTTAAAGCCTCACCATGGGAATTGGAAGATGCTGAAGAAGAACAAATTGACATTATTGAAAATCATTCGCCAGAAGAATTTATTATCGATAATGGTCGCTTAGTCGGAATGCGCTTTGCGGTGATGTCTTATGAACAAGATGAAAATAATAAATTACAGAGTAAAAAAATTGATGAAGTGATTATTCCTTGTGATGATGTCATTTTAGCAATTGGCCAAGACAATGCATTCCCTTGGATCGAGCGCGATATTGGTATTGATTTTAATGAATGGGATATGCCGATTGTTGATAAAAAAACATTCGCAACGAGTTTGCCGCATGTTTTTGTTGGTGGTGATGCCGCTTTTGGACCAGAAAATATTATTTGGGCTGTGGAGCATGGGCATCAAGCCGCAATATCGATTCATCAATTTTGTCATGGGCGCGCTGTAACCGAACGTATCGCGGATGATTTTTCAATGACGTCGCGGAAAATGGGCATTCACCAATGGAGTTATTCCAGTCAATATGATCAATTTCGTCGTCAGAAAATGACGCATGTTGCCTTAGAAAAACGTTTTAATAATATTCAAGTTGAAGTTGAAGAAGGCTTAACGCCTGAACAAGTTAAACGAGAAGTAGAGCGTTGTTTAAATTGCGACATGCAAACAGTTTTTGATGCGCCAGAATGTATTGAGTGTGATGCGTGTATCGATATTTGCCCTATGGATTGTTTAACTATTACTAAAAATGATGAAGAAGATAATTTACGTCAGCAATTTTTAATTCCTGCTGAAAATCGCCAACAAGCGATGTTAGTGAGTGAACCATTAAAACAAACAGGACGTGTGATGCTAAAAGATGAAGATGTTTGTGTTCATTGCGGTTTATGTGCTGAGCGCTGTCCGACAGGTGCTTGGGATATGCAAAAGTTTTTATTAAAGACACCACTTGCCAAGGACTATAATAATGACTGAAATTACGCCATCAATTAATGACATTTCAATTAAAATTGCCACAGTGAATGGTTCGGGTTCAGCAAGTGCAAATAATTTATTGGCGAAATCCATCATGCGTATGGGCGTGCCTTTTTCGACAAAAAATTTATTTCCTTCCAATATTCAAGGTAGACCCACATGGTATGAAATACGGGCGAATGAAAAAGGCTTTGTCGCAAGACGCAATCAATTTGATTTAATGGTTGCGATGAATGCGCAAACATTATTAGAAGATGAAAAAGAAGTAAAACCTGGTGGCTATTATTTATATGATAATTCTTGGCCGATGGCGCAATTAACGCGTCAAGATATTAATGTCATCGGTGTGCCGATATCTTCATTATGTGCCGCGCACTTTCATGTTGGCCGTGAAGCGATTTTAATGAAAAACATTGTTTATGTGGGGGCAATCGCGGCGTTACTTGCCATTGATTTAGAATTAGTGAAAAACGAAGTTAAAACAATATATCGCGGTAAAGAATCTTTAATTGATAAAAACTTTGCAGCATTACAATTAGGTTTCGACTATGTTGTGGAAAACTTATCTTATCCTTTACCCACAAAATTACAAAAATGTGATTTGTTAAAAAATAAAATTTTAATCGACGGAAATACCGCCGCTGCGATTGGTTGCGTTTATGCGGGAGCGACAGTTGCCGCGTGGTATCCAATTACACCGTCGACGTCATTAATGGATGCGTTTGAAAAATATTGTAAAAAATATCGTGTTGATCCTGAAGCGAAGAAAAATAATTTTTGCTTTATTCAAGCCGAAGATGAAATGGCGGCGATTGGTATTACGCTTGGTGCTGGTTGGAATGGTGTTAGAGCATTTACGTCTACCAGTGGTCCTGGTATTTCGTTAATGAGTGAATTAATTGGTCTCGGTTATTTTGCTGAAGTTCCCATGGTCATTTTTGATATTCAACGTGGTGGGCCTTCCACAGGATTGCCCACACGTACTCAACAAGGTGATATTTTGACTTGTGCGTATTGTTCTCATGGAGATACAAAACATGTCGTATTATTTCCCCATGATCCGCGTGAATGTTTTGAAATGAGTTTGGCGGCATTTGACTTAGCGGAATTGATCCAGTCCCCAGTGTTTGTGTTGAGTGATTTGGATATTGGTATGAATGCGTGGATTTGTGATGAATTAACGTTTGATGATAATTACCAACATCAACGCGGTAAACATTTATCAACTGACGAAATTAACACGTTAGAAAAAATTGGACGTTATATCGATAGAGATGGTGATGGTATTTGCCCACGTTTATTACCGGGTATTACCGAACGTGGTGCGTTTTTGACACGTGGAACTTTGCACAATGAATTGGGCTTTAGAACAGAAGAACCAACGACTTATTTCAATTTTATGAATCGGTTAACGAAAAAATTTGAAACCATTAAAAGTCATGTACCAAAACCTATTATTCAATATGATAAAAAAAATCGACATGCCATTATTGCCGTCGGTAGTAGTGATATTGCGATTCAAGAAGTGTTATATCTATTAGGTGAAAAAAATATACATTTAAATTATATGCGTATTCGTGCTTTTCCATTTTGTGAAGAAGTTGAAGATTTTATTTCACAACATGATACTATTTATGTAGTAGAACAAAATCGAGATGCGCAATTACGATCTTTATTATTACTGGAATCGAATGCGACGAAGCAACAATTAATTGCTATATTACAATATAACAGCATGCCTATAAGTACGGAAGATGTGTTGCCACAAATTTTACACCATGAAGAAGGAGTTCCTTGTGACATTTAAACGCCCTGAAGTGGTTCACAGTAAAACCCCAAAAAATGAATTAGGTTTATTACCACAAGATTATGAAGGTTTGGTGTCGACGATGTGTGCGGGTTGTGGGCATGATTCGATTGCTTATGCCTTAATTCAAGCATTTTATGAACTCTCTATCACACCGCATCATATTGTTAAAATAAGTGGAATTGGTTGTTCTTCTATTATGCCTGCTTATTTCGTTCAAAAAGCACAAGGGTTTAATACTGCTCATGGGCGATCACCTGCGATAACAACAGGGGCAAATGCGGCGTATAAAGATTTTAAATACGTGAATATTTCAGGTGACGGTGATTCATTGGCGATTGGGCTTGGTCAACTCTCACATGCAATTCGACGCAATGTGAATGTTTTATATATTATTGCAAATAATGGGGTATATGGTTTAACGAAAGGACAATTTTCACCTTCCTCATCACAGGGGGCGACAACGAAAAAAGGATTGGTTAATTTATTTAATAATATCGATCCCGTTTTATTAGCCTTGAATTTAGGCGCCAGTTTTGTCGGGCGCAGTTTTTCCGGTGATAAAACCCAACTTGTGCCTTTGATGAAAGCGGGATTATTACACGAGGGATTTGCGCTACTTGATGTTTATTCGCCATGTGTCACGTTTAATAATCATGATAGTTCAGCCTTAAGTTATCATGGTGTGAGAGAAGCGATTCAAGAAGTCGTGATGACAGATTATATTCCTGTCAAAGAAAAAATTAAGGCAGATTATGATGAAGGCACAACCACCAAAGTGCAATTACATGATGGAAGTTTTTTATTACTCCATAAAGTTGATAAAACTTACGACCCCACCAATCGCGAAAAAGCGCATCAACATGTCATGGAAAATTTAATGAAAAATCGTTTAGCAACAGGTTTGCTATTTATCGATGAAAAACAACCCGACATGCATGGATTAATGAATACCACAAAAACCCCACTGCGAGAACTTGATATGGGAGCGTTATGTCCAGGCAGTGAGGCGTTAAATGATATTCAACGTGGGTTTCGTTGAGATTTTCTTTCATTTTTTTACTGATTTATAACTCACGGCGCTACTATCGACAGCGTCAGGAGAATGTGTTGTTATACTCCTTTGTTGTGGCGGCTGCAGTTCGGAATGCGATATCAATGATTGATACATGTGAGTACCTTCTAATTGTTTAATTCGATCTGGATTGTTTCCTAATGCTCGTTTTATAAATTCTGAACATAATTTTCTATTTTGTTGTCGGAATGATTGTGGAATTAGAAATTCTATTTCGGCTTTTCCGGCAAATACCTCAAGTGTTTCTACCCTTTGACCAATATTTTGTTCAAAAAAATTGGTAAAACCATTTTCATCCATTGCTTCCCATAAATGTTCAAATAATTCAGATAAAGCTGTATCGCCTTCATCTAATTCAATTCCTGACATCAAGGTCTTAAAACTTTCTTTAAATGCTCTTCGGGTATCTTCGTATTCTGCTTCTTTTTTCTTTTCTAGTTCTTCTTGTTGAGATGTTGTTAAGACCTCTCTCATACCAGCATAACTTGATTGACTGGATGATTGAGAAGTTAAAACTTTAGTAAGTGGTAACATATACAATAGGTCGCTTAAGCGACTTTTGAATCTATCTTCAGTTTGGAGTTTAGTTATACCTTCTTCCCCAATTTTTTCATGTAAAATGGCAACTAAAGCATGATTTTGAGGTGACATTGATGGCATTAGTATTGTTGTTTTTCCTGCTGGTACTCTTTTAACCTCAACAAGGAGTTTACGATGATCATGAATCCATTGTAATTGATCCTCTAGCTTACCTTCATGCGGAAACTTCATTGTTTTAAAAATTGTTTCTATTACTTCTCTATCTTCTGCTGAAAACATTTATATCACCTTAAAATAATTAAACCGTCATGTTAGCCGATGCTTCCAGTATCAAGATAAAGTTCCTTATTTAGCAGTGTAAAACGGTGGGTTAGATTCGATTGTTATAATATACCATTTGCATTTTCAAAAATTAAATGGCGAATTTTCACGTTGATGATGAAAAAAATTCATGGAAATTTTATCTTTCCGAGATTCAATTAGTTAGCCTTAGAAATTAAAAGAAGCAGAAAACTGACTATGAGAATGTAGAAATCAATAAGTTACAAACTGGAATAATGCATAACATGTGCCATAATTAATATAACTTATAACGATAATGGTATCACAACAATGAAGAACGAAATTACATTTCAACAACTTAACGAAACCTTGGTCACCATCAACCAACATTTAACACAATTAGAAATCGCTCTCACGGCAACGTCTGAACATTGGTATGAAGTTAATGAATCCTTAAGTGATAAAATTCAACATGCTGAAAATCGATTATTAAATTGTTTAGAGTTAGTGGTGTTTTTAACGGGTAATCACACCATGATTCAAACAAATAGTTTGTTGGAAAAATCAGATGTGATGCAGAGTATTTATCCCTTACTTAAAAGTGATCGACATCATAAATCACTCGATGCCAGAATAACATTTTTAGCAGATCAAGTAGACGCATTACAACGTGGATTAGAGATTCTTAATCTTATTCAGAAAAATCGTTACTATTCATTAAGTGCGTTGGATACGTCATTGATGACGCAATCACCAAAAGAAGTGCGGGAACAATTTCATCAAGCAAAATCAATCTTAGAACAAGACCGCTTACAAATACAAATATTAAAAAAGAAACTACAAGCAATGGGGGAACAAAAAAATACATCATCGTCAACAGCGTATCTAGCTCTGCAGCAAGCTTATACTGAAGTATTAAATAAAACCTTGAGTGCGCAAATTGATTTAGAACAGTTGCAAGTTTTCTATGACTATTTTCAATTAGAGCAACGCTTCAAAGAAGTGGAATGGCGCAATCAACAGTTTAACAGTAAAAAATCAAATCTTGATTTCGAAACAGCACTTTAGATGACAAAAAGTTAAAAGCTGATAGCCGTTAAAAAAATTGAAAACGGCTATCAATTTATGTCAAGTTTTTTTTAAATGTGATTAATTTTTCGTTCTTCAAATTCTCGACAAGTGACACCAAATAATTTTTGATTAAACCATTCTATTCCTCGCCAAAATCCCATGCTATCAAGTAGAGGGTTCACAAATGGCGTAATGGGACAATAATGTGATCGAAAGGGGTATCGATGATGTTTTGCATGATGACGAGGTGATTGGAGTAGATTTATTTTTTGTAAAAACTGAATGATTCGCGGACATTGTTGACGAGAACTATGTGCCCATTTATGAACTTGATTGGCATTGATGCTGATTAAAAGGAATAAAATTAATTGCCAACTACACCAATGATAAATGATGCTAACTGTTAACAATACACTGCTAATAACACATAAATCCCACGAACTTGCCCACCAAGATTTTTGAACAAATTCAAAGGGTCGCTCATGATGATTTAAATTTGGCACTATAAATAAGGGACCAATGATCGGCGTGTGAATTGAAAAATAACTATCTTCAAACCAATGAACATAACCTGCGACCAAATCTGAAATAAAGAAAATGGCGATAACTTGAATAATAATTAACATGATTTTTAATACCTTACTTAATGACGTTTATTTTAATCTTCGTTAAACAATAATCTGTGGTGGAGAATAGTGAGCTAAGAATTACTTGACAATAACAGGCGATAAAGTAGTACTATGTTAACCTCTGCGTATTATCAAATAATACTTCGTTAGGGTTGTGCGAGTAATTCAATGATTCGATTTTTTAGCTTATCTTGCAGGGTAGGATCTTCAATTGCTTGGTTATGTTTATCCGTAATGTAAAATACGTCTTCAGCACGCTCACCCAACGTAACGATTTTGGCAGTTTGCACTTTAATCCCAAGTTCGACAAATGCTAAACCAACTTTTGCTAATAAACCGGGTTGATCGAGTGTTGTTAATTCCATATAAGTTCTATTATTTTTGTAATCAAGGGTAAATTGAATTTCTGTCGGTAAAGAAAAATGCTTTAATTGTTGAGAGCGACGACGTTTTATTGAAACGGGTTTACCTCGCTCTAGCGCATTACATAATTGCAGATTAAGAATGGCTATTTGTTCTTCATCAATTAACGGTTGATTATTTTGATCTAAAATTTGAAATGAATCTAAAGTATATCCATTTTTTGAGGTAATAATTCGGGCTTCATGAATGGTTAGACATAATTTGCCAAAAACAGACACTGCCGTTGCAAACAGGGCTTTTTTATCTTGAGTATAAATAAATACTGAGGTGGAATCTTCAGTAATGTGATTGCTAATGAGTACTAAAGGTTTTTGTGTTTGATGATTTAAAATATGTTCGCTATGCCAAATAATTTCTTTTGAATCATTATTTAAAAAATAATTATTTCCTAAATCATGCCACAGTGCTTGAATAGTTTCTTCACTAAAACCTAAAACAGTGAGATTATCTAAAGCAATTTGTTTACGCAGTCTTATATTTTCGACTTGGTGTCTGGGTTGCTTGGAAAATTTATTTTGGGCAATCCGGTATAAATCTTTTAAAATAGAATCTTTCCAGCCATTCCATAATTTATCATTGGTGCCTTTAATATCAGCAACGGTTAAAACGTAAAGCATGTTTAAGCGTTCTGGTGTTTTAACTTTATCAGTGAAGTCGGCGATGACATGCTCATCATAGATATCGCGTCGTTGAGCTGTCGTTGACATTAATAAATGATGTTCAACTAGCCAACATAAATCAATGGTATCTTCTGCATTAATATGATGATCGGCACAAAATTTTTCAATATCGATTGCGCCAAGTTGTGAATGATCACCACCGCGGCCCTTAGCAATATCATGAAAAAAAGCAGCGATATAAACAAATTCAGTATGTTTAATTTTATTGATCACGTTACTACACAAGGCAAATTTATTATTTTCTTGTGGATTTAAAAATAATTCTATATTTCCTAATACCATAAGTGTATGTTGATCAACTGTATATGCGTGAAACAAATCATATTGCATTTGACCGATGACTTTACCAAAAACGGGTAAATAGCGACCTAAAATACCATAACGATTCATACGTCTTAATTGTGCGACCATATTTGATTTTTGTTGTAATAAAGTCAGAAATAATTGTTTATTAATTTCATCTTTTCGAAAGTCATCATTAATTTTATGTAGAGATTCGCGGATTTGTCGAATTGTTGTTGCTCTGACCCCTTTAATTGCTAAATTTTTTGCAAGAATTAAATGGATTTCAAACAAAGAACTCGGATTATTTAAAAATAAATCGGGCTTAATTGCTTCGATATAATCATCAACTACATTAAAGTTAGGATGAATTTGTGTTGTTTGACTACATTGATTGGCTTCAACAATGACTTCTAAAAATAGTTGTAGCAATAATTCATTTAAGTTTCTTACCTTTTCAGCATGACGATAAAACTGTTGCATGAATTGTTCGATACCCAGTTTGCCCGGCTGATCTTCATAGAGAAATAATTTAGCTAATTGTTTTTGATAATCAAATAAAAGTCTATCTTCTGGTCGATTAGCGATACTATGTAATGCAAACCGAACATTCCATAAAAATAGTTCAGCCTGCATTAAGGTTTTATATTCTTTTTCTGTGATAAACCCGGGTGAGATTAATGCTTTTAAGGTGTGAGTATGAAAATGTCGTTTGGCGACCCAAGAAATGACATGCAAGTCACGTAATCCTCCCGGCCCATTTTTAATATTTGGTTCTAAATTATATTCTGTGTTATTAAATTTTTTATATCGTTCTGTTTGTTCATCAAGTTTGGCTTGAAAAAAATCTTTACTAGTCCAAAAGTTTTGTTGTGCGACCAATTGTTGTAATTGTTCGAATATATTAACTTCGCCTGATAAAATTCTTGCTTCCATTAAATTAGTCGCAATCGAGATATCTTCCTTTCCTAGTTCGAGACATTGGTTTACAG
>CAYGUK010000005.1:0-64159 GCA_964352985.1 uncultured Legionellales bacterium | reverse complement strand
CCTCTATCTTTTTTGGATCTTCTTTAAAATTAACTGTTTTTTTAGATTTAGATGTTTCACTTTCAGGAAGACGTTCAGCATCAACATTGTTTTCACCACTTAAATCCCATGGACGATATGTTTTTTTTACAAATTTTTTACTCCGACTAGCCATTAATTCTTCCAATTTTGGCATGTTGCCACTCCTTATGCGCTAGCAACCTCTTCTTGGACTTCAAAACTATTCTTTATGCTGACAGTATTATTATCCTTTTTAGATAATTTTACAGGTTCGATATCGAGTAAACTTTTAGTTATTTGATCAAAGTCATCACGAACTACTGATTTCTTTAATACTGAAAAAAGGTTTTTACTTTCATCAGTAATATTTGGGATCTCCTGGGTATACTGTATTGTATTTGGCAGTAATCTATTATCCAAATCGGGATCGCTAAGTAAGGAATAAAGAGCTTTATCAGAAAGCAATGTTTTACCACTAAATTTGTTAAGAAAAATCTTATATTCAATTTTCTTAGCTTTATCCTTAAAAAAATTGTCATTCAATGTCTTAATTTCATTCCTAAGTATTTTAAGACCTTTTGCACTAAACTGATCAGGATTCAAAGGTGCTAGTATTATATCTGCATATAGACTTGCAGCTGTAACAGCCTGTCCCATAGTTGGAGGACAATCAATAAAAATAAAATCGTAATTATCTTCAATTTCATGTAAAAGATTTGAATATAGCTTATCCAACGGTAATCTTTTATTAACAATTTCATTATCTAAAATTACATTTTCTATTCTACTTGGGATCAAATCCATTCCAGGCGCAAGATTAACAATACACTCGCTTATAGTTACATCATTTTTAATGGCGTCAATGAGCACTGGTAATTCTTCTGCATCAACTCCATTTGCGTCAGTTAAATTTCCTTGAGGATCAGCATCTATTTTTAATACACGTGCGCCATATGAATTAGCACAACTAGAAATATTATCAATCGCTGTAGTTTTACCTGTACCACCCTTAACAATCTGCCCTACTATTTTCTTCTTGTGAAAATTAATCCCTAGTAATTTTCTTGCGATTTCAAAATTAATAAATAATTTATTTCCCATTCTTGGACAGACGATATTACGGTCTTTTAATTGTTTATGCACAGCTTGAGTGGTTACACCTAGAAAGTCTGCTACATTTGCAATTGCTATTTTGGGTTGGGTATTCAAATTTCCATAATTAGAAGATTTCATAAATCCGTTTCCACAGTAAGTTTAAGATTTTCTTAAATTTTACTAAAAACTTAAACTATGTCAAACATTAAGTTTAAAATATTTAAATCATTATCTCATTTTAAATTAATAGTATTATTTTAAATTTATTAATAAATACTACTATTAGCATCAATTGTTACCACTTCTGATACTAGTTGTGATACCACTTTGTTTACCGCTTGTTTACCGTTAACTTAAATAATACATTAAATCAAAGTAATAAAATTATTAAATGTTACCAATTTGTTTACCGTTTGTTTATCGTTGTGATACCGCTTTGTTTACCGTTAAAAGGTGTAATTAAATTTACAAAATTTAGAAATTGTACATTGTTTACCGTTTGATTACCGTTATTATTTAAGATATTGAATTTATAATATTAATATTTACTGAAATATTTACCGTTTGTTCACCGATTGTTTACCGTTTAAACTCTATTGTTTACCGTTCAATGTTTAAGCAGACGCCCTGTAAAATAAATTTGTTTACCGTTTTAAATGATTAAAAATTTTATCCTTTATATATTTGTTTACCGTTTACGTATCTCGTTATGATTAATGTTTACCGTTTGTTTACCATTAAATAGGGGCTCATTTTGTGCTTTCCTTTTAATTATCTGTTCATCTGCGAACAGTTTTTTATTGTTTACCGTAGATGTCTAACTAATTGTATAATAATTATTATTTGACGCGATGTTGTTTACCGTTTTATGTAGTTAATATCCTTATTTTAGAAAGTAGTTTAAGTTAACTAAATAGTTATTGCTTGTATTGTTTACCGTTTGTTTACCGTTGTTAAGCTGAAAGTTTCCTCTGTTTACCGTTTATTGTGCCATATGATCTTTTTCCTTATTTGCTTGTTTACCGTTTTTTTTATTCAAAAGTTGTTCCTAAACAATAATTGTTTACCGTTTAAATTCTTAATATTTTGGATATGTTTAAATGGCTACCAACATTTTTCAGGATCTAATTTATAAATTTAATATTTGAGCATGTAGGCATTAGATTAAGTCGTAAGGTAAATCATAATCATTTAATATTGCTGTTAAATTTTTAATCGTATTTTCTTGTGCATCATTTATTTCAATTTGTTGCTGATAGACCCTTTCTATATTTTTCAGTTTGTTTTTTAAATTTTTGCATTTTTCTTTTAATTGTTGGATTTCATTATGTGCATCAATTCGTGCTTTTTCACTCAATGCTAGTCGTCGCTTTAGCTCAAAAGGATCATCTGGTAATTGTTTAATGGGCTCAGGAATATTGGTATCTTGATCAGGCGATTCTTTAATATAGTAGGGGAGGGATTTAGCCAATGCAATGCTTTTTTCCTCTATAATATTCTTTAGTTGAGTAAACTTTTGCCAATCATGATCCATCATTTCCTCAAGTGTTAATCGATTTGCTAAAGCTTCTACTGTACGGAGATCTACGTTTAGATCTTCTCTAAGCTCAATTTCTTTTTGTTCTGCAATGTTACGAAATCTGTCTCGGTATTTTTCATGTAGTCTAAGCTTAAATACGACGATGCCTTTTGCTTTCTGATTCTCTTCATAGCGGTTAATTACTATTTCCCTGTTTTTAGCCATACAAAAAATACCTCGCAGTTATTGGAATAATCAGCCTTGATTTCTCGGTCTTGATTATTTTACCGCGTTTTGCCATTAATACAAAGCAAGGGTTTAGCCTGAAATTGATAATCTGTTAAAAGTATACTTTTAACAGATTATCAGTGTTTATGCGGCCTCTTAGACAGGTAAAAACGAAGCTTAAAAATTAATATGTTAATACTATTGTTTTATGGTATTTTTAACCTATTCTGCTGTTATATCCTTAAAATGTGCAGTAACTTAGTTTTAATCGCCAATGTTTAATTTTGGTGATTATTTACCCAATATTTTTTTAACATGACTTTCTTACAATTTTAAAAGGAAAAGATACATAATGCCTCATGATGCAGATAAATTAAAAATAGGTAAGCAACAACACGGTGGAAAATTTACTTACACTAAAGCCGAATTACTACGGGTGAATAATGCTATGATTACATCAGGTGATTTGTCTGTACCAGCAAATATAGCAGATGGAGAATTTAGAGTTGCTCCTAATGCATCCGCTGTTATTCGTCATGTTCAGGAAGAAGGCACAAGTACTCAGCTTACTCCAGGCAAGAAATAGTTAAATTGAGTTAGTTAATAAACTGGAGGATAAATGGCCAAGCAAGGGAAAGCGAAAGTATTAACCGACGATGAATTTAAACGACTTTTGCGTGTTGCGCAATCTGGGCAACACGCAAACCGTAATATCACAATACTGTATTTTTCTTTTGGGTTGGGATTACGCGCAAAAGAACTGGCATTGCTCAACCTGGGTGATGTTTTTGATTGTGTACAACAAAAAATCTATGACCAAGCGTTTATGAATAGCTTGCAAGTAAAAGGGGAGAGTGCTCGCTTTCTTTATCTCACTAATTCCAAGTTACGAAAAGCCTTAGCTACTTACATAGAAGAAACAAAACCAAAACACGATTTTCCTTACCATCCAGAGCGGCCATTATTTTTATCACAAAAAGCAGGGCGATTTTCACCAAACTCGATACAACAATTGTTGTATCATTTATATCAACTGGCAGGTATTAAAGGGGCAAGCTCTCATTCCGGGCGACGCACATTTGCAACACGCTTAATCGAGAAGGGCGTTGATATCAAAGCGGTCTCAACATTAATGGGACATCGCTCAATTACGATGACCGCGAAATACGTGGAAGATAATCCGGTGCGATTGGGTAAAATTTCGGAAGATATTTTTTAGTATTTTTATATTTCTTATAGTGTCCAAAATGTCATTGTTCGAGCGAGTGATAACTTTTAATAAATCAAATTTATTTTATACTAATTAATAAGCGTCAGAGGAGCAGGCAATGCATATTAAATTTTCATGTATTATATTAGTTAGTATGTTTGTATTTACTTTGGTACATGCGACCAACCATGATTTTAAGTCTATTGAACAATCACAGCAGATTGAGCAAGGATTAGCAGCAGCGGAGCAATATAAAGCGATCTCCAAGAATATCGATATCAAACGATACTATGGCTGTTTAAAAGCCGTTGGAAATGTAATATTTTGTTCTTGTCTTAGAGATGAGCTGCCTCACGTTCTAACATTCGAATCTTATGTGTATATTATACTTAAAGATAAAAATGAAATGATTAGGAAAGAAAAAGATAAGGAGATTAAAACCCTTATTAAGAAAGTATTTTTGGTAAGAAATAGATGTGTTGCAAGAGCATTTGATAATTCTAGTTTTTGAAAATTATTTTTTTATTTAGGGAAAAACTTTAATGTTAACCAATAGAATATTTTTTTTAATCTTATTATTTTATTAGTTCAAATATTATTGCTGCTAAATTGCACATATATGATGGCAAAAGCCCATTGGTTTTTAAGGGAATAAGTTATTTCCATTGCCATCTTGATGGCTGTAATAAATTAATTCGTAATTATACAATTGCTATCATACCAATAAGAAAAAAAAATTATGGTTTGTGAGTCGAAAAATAAATGTAAAACTTGCGCTATTGATAAAATTGAGACTTCTGGTAGCTATTTAAGAATTTATTCGGGTAATTTAATTTTCAAATTATTTACTGTGGCTAACCCAGAATTAAAGTGAAGCTGGTATTAAAACCTAAATATTATTTAGATTTCTTCTTACTTCGAGGAACTCTTTCTACAGTTGTCGTAGCTTTACGACGTTCTGCTTCTTTGACAGTTATGAATCTGCCAGTTCGAGAGTCTCTTCCACGTTTATAGTATTTACTCATGTTGAGTACTCCATAAAAGGTGTGGGTTAAATCCCACAGAATCGACACAGCAAAATGTTGCATCATCATCAACTGCAAACATGTTAAACCATACCGAGAAGACACCAGCCTCACATTCTTAGCTTAGTAAATATTATTGTAAACTACAAATACTCTATAAGGTGGTATAATCTTTTGTATTTATTTGATATTAGTCAAATACTTACCATAAATCACCTCTAACTGCTGTTTAAGTTCAGATAACTCTGTTTGTAAATAACCAACACGTTTAGTCAAAACAGATATTTCTTTTTTTTGTCGAAGGATTACTTTATCTTTTTCGTGTAAGCGATTAATATTTTCATTATTGTTTCGTTCTTGCTCAACTAGAGATTTTAACTCTGATCTCGCATATAGTGTTGTTTTGGATACATTTGCATATTTAGCGACAGATTGGAATGATATAGGGATTTCATCTTGTTTCATTAATTTTAATGCTTCATTAACACGCACAAAAATATCTGCTTTTCTATTGGCTGTCGCTTTCTTTAGTGCATTAATTTGCCTTGAATTAATTTTATCATTATTCATTCTCTTGCTCCTCAAGAGTTTCAATTATATTAGTTAAGTTCTCTTTGACAGTAGTATTCATTTCAACTATTCTTGTCCAACCATTTTTATTGGCATTTTCAATAATTATTTCAGTTTCTTTAAGTTGATTTTTATGTTGATTAATATATTGCTTGCTTGTTCTAAAATTAGAACATGTTAGGCAAGCATTAGCATGAGGACATTTATTTTGTGTTAGTGGCAAGCCACATAATCCGTTAGGCAGCGCTTGTGTAGTGATGTTCTTTTTTAACCACTGAACATCAAGCATTGACTTATCATTTCTGACTATCTCACCATTAATATCAATCATATTTTTCTTAAAATCAAAATATGCTTTCTTCATTGTTTCATCATGGATATAAGCATATTTTGCTGTCATTTCTGGTGATTCATGACCTAGATACTTCTGAACAACAAATTGACTAACACCAGAGTTGATCATTCTCGTTCCTACAGTATGGCGAAACTGATGAGATGAAAATTGCCAACGTTTTTCATTATCATCAACAATATTGTATTTATCTGATAATTTATTTAATACCATATTGATGTATCTAGCGGTAATATGTGAACTACTAGAATCTTTACGGCGAGATGGAAATAAATAAGTCGAATCACTTTGTTTATTAATATTCTTTTGTTGATTTTTTATCACTTTTAAACATTCAGCAGAGATAGGTAATAATCGTTTACGTTTCATTTTTCTTTCATAAACTTTTAATAACCAATCTTTATCAGAATCTTGCTCTAAGCAATCAACGGGTAGGGCAACTACTTCACTGACTCTTCGACCAGTTTCCAATAAGACAATAACTATTGCTTGGAGATATTCTGGTAAATTAACAATATGTTTCAATAACTGTTTGATTACAGTTTCCGGTATAAATCTTGGGTAATTATTAATATTTTTTGGTAGATCACTGGAATAGATTAGTGGCCTCTCTGGCCAACTTAACCACTCTTCTTGTAATACAACTTGGTGAAATGTTCGTAAATTAATAAGCGCTATTTGTTTGGCCACAACACCAAGTTTAGATGCGGAAAGATATTCAATATATCCCACAATCAGTTGTCTATTAACATTTTCTTGTTTAATAATGATATCTAATGTTAGTAAATAACTATTAAAATGGAATAGGGACGTGATATACGCTTTGCATGATGCTAAAGATTTTGTCACAGATTGAAATATCACGAACTTTTTAGCGCATTGTCTTAACCAATCAATGCTTATTTTATTAAAGTCTAAGTAATATGTGCTATGAGTCTTATCAGCAGCTAAATTAATATCACTTACATGCCATCTATTTTTATTCAATAGTTTTTCCTGTTTATCATTAAAAGAAATACTTAATGATTTTAGCTTTGTTGTTTGAATAGTCATTATTTTACCTCCTTGCTATTTTGATATTCTTTGTAGGCTTGTTTTAAAGTTTTGTTATCAATATGCGCATATGTATTAATGGTTGTTTGAACACTTGAATGGCCAAGTCTCTTTTGTATTAATGAGCTATCCCAGCCAGCCTCAATTAGTTGTGTAGCATGACTGTGTCGAAGCATATGTGGTGTTACCTTGAAACCACATTGTTTAGTGAATCTTGAAAATAGCTTTCTAACAGCTGAATATCGTAAAGGCGTATAATCATTTAAGTTAATAAAAACATATTCACCAATTTTGCTTTGCTCTAATGAAATCACATAATCTGTATAGGCGTTTAACAAACTATTTGATACATGGATAATATTTTGTCTTTTAGATTTGTTTCTAACGTTATTTAAATTATCATAACGATACTTAATATTAATAATATTATCCCAGCTAACGATATCTTCATGTCTTAAAGCTAATGCTTGACCAATTCTTAATCCTGTTTCAAATAATAATGTCACAAGGAAAATATCACGTTTATTACAACAATTATTTATTAGTTTATTAAATTGCTCTGTTGTAATTGTTTTTGGTGCTTCTTTAACATTTTTTAAGGTTAATATTTTTTTACGCGTCGGTTTTCCTCGATAAAGATGATGCAACAAGCCTTTATAACGACTACCACTATAAAATGTGGATTCTGTGAAATCTATTGAAGTGTGACCAACTTGATTATGATATTGGTAAAAACTACATACACACGATGAAATCGTGTTCACAGTCGATATTTTCCTATCAGCTTTTTGTGTAATATCAATAACCGTATCATCAACATTATGGCGTCTGAGATACGCTATAAAGCTTGCTAATTGATTTAACTTAATTGTTTGCCAATTAATCTTATTGCTTACTACATAATCCCAGAATAGCTTTAAATGGTTCGCATAAGATCGAATGGTAAATGGTGATTTCTCAGTATTGGCAAGATAGATTATAAACTCTGTAATAGGTGCTACGGGCAAATAGCTATCATCAATAACTATCCAAAGCGTTAAACCGTGATAATTTCTCACTTGTTGAACCTTCATGAACGTTCTCCATCAATAGTTGATTTACGTGGTTAAATTACCACGACTTGAACGTTCTGAACGCTTAGGATCTAGGTTCCGATAAGAAAGCTTATTGGTAATAATATATCATATTATGCGATAGCTCAAGTGGTCAATGCAACTCAAGTTGTGTTTTGCGTTTCTCGCCCAACTAAGCAAGACATAGCCTGATTTTTTTAAAAATATGGCCAACTTTTATGTCAGAAGACCATTTAAAGATCTTTCCTCATAAAAATTCTATCATGATCAAGCAAATACTCCGGAATAATACCTATGATCGAGAAGCCGTGTTTCTTATAAAATTCCTCCGCTTGAAAAGCAAATGTATCAACAAATAGTTTTTTGATAGATTTATTATTTGCTTCGTTTTCAATCATTGCAATAAGTTTAGAGCCGATCCCTTTAAATCTATATCTTTCCATGCACCATAAAACATCGATATATAGTGCATCCTTATGCTGATAAACAATTGCACCACCTATAACATTTTCATTATCTTTAACAAAGATATTAAAGCAACTTGGTTTATCACTAATGATTGATTGGTTAAATTCTATGATGCCATCACGAATAACCCTCTGTTCTTCCGAACTAGGGTTAGATTTTATTGTAAACTTTAATTCATTCATTCAATTTACTCGATGCATTAAAGAAATTAATATTGATACCAAAATTAAAACTATTAGTACCTCAAACATCCCTATATTAGGTAATTCTTTTCATTTTGTTCTCTACGTATTAGTAATCGCAATGTGTTTGTTCTCGTTAGCTAATAAAAAAAGCGAGATTGATAATATAAAATATTGTAGGCAAGATTATCAATCTCACTTAAAAGAATGTCACATCCTCTTTTAAACACATAATGACAACATTTTAAATATTTTCAAGCTTAAAGTATTGTGTGAGAAAGATTACAAAAATGAACAATATTAACTTATTATTTATTGAAAAATTTTCACTAAAAGATAAATTAATATTGATACCCAAATTAAAATTATGAGTCCCCCAACTAACCATATTTTAGGTAGTTTATTTTCATTTTGTTCAGCTTTTATAACACAATCATTCCAGATTTCAGATGGAATAAATCTAAGAGCTAAATAAATTAACATTGGCAAAATAATTAAATCATCTAAATAACCTAAGACTGGGATGAAGTCTGGAATAAGATCAATAGGACTTAAAGCATATCCAAGGGCAATCATTATTATTATTTTGGCACTTTTAGGTGTTTTTGGATGTTTATTGACTTCATATAGTACAAAAATATGTTTTTTAATTTTTAAGGAAAATAATTGTATTGCCTTTTTCACCCGCCTATATCCTTTCCTTGACTTTATTTTCCCTAAAATATTTAAACATTTATTTAATTAATTATTTCAATAATTCACTCACTATTTTACTTAATTGATACCCAGTTATAGCCACTTGCTTCTCAGCAATTGGTTTACCTTCTTTTTTATATTGTTTTGTTAAAGGCTCAAAATTCCTCATTTATCCGAAATAAACCAAACTTCAGTTCCAACAGGGACGTCTTCTTTTTTCAGGTGTGGAAATAAAATGGTAAGCATTTTTTTTACTGGCGTAGGTTTAGGAAATGAATAGAATATCTCTGCCGTTTCTTCAATTTCTTTGCAATCAGGTTTCTTTAGGTAAAGCCTAATATCTCTAGGTCCTTCATAATGCTCGAGCGGGATTCCCGGAGAAATCACTAGCCCCCAATTAGATATTTGGAAATGATCCTCAACTTTAAATAAAAAGAATTTTCTCATCTTCTATACTACCTATAGAAAATTAAAGATTTGTTCTATCTTTTTCAAAATATTTTTAAATATATTTGAATTAGCTAGAGTAATATGTTTAATTTCCAAATATACTACCAATTATTTTACTTAATTGATACCCAGCTATAGCCATTTGCTTCTCAGCAATTGATTTACCTTCTTTTTTATATTGTTTTGTTAAAGGCTCAGATTTTGCTGAATAGATAAAACTTAAATAATGATAATTTTCATTTACCCAATCACTAGGATTTAGATTATTTAAATAACTCGATAATGATGACTCTGGAAATTTAATTTTAATTGTTTTTGCAAGCTGCTTAATTTTACGAGTATTACGAATATAACCTACTCCCCTATCCCACAGTGCATGTAAGCTGAGCGAGCAACGTCCATTCCTACTTTGATACAAACAAACTTTGTTCCCACCTTGATCTTCTTCACAACTACTCGTTACACGTGAATAGCCATGCAAAGGTTGATGCGCATCACCGACTAAATGAGAAAGCTCAATTAAAAGTAATGCTTTTTCGTTTTCGTTCTTTGCAAGTTTAATATCATTAATTAAAACAGGGATCGCCCATTCAATATTGTATTTTTTTGTGATCTGGCATTTTCCAGTATTCGGGAAATCTAGGTTAATAAAATGCCATGATTTAGTCGACTGATTTTCGATTGAAACGAGATCACTCGGGATCGGTGAATCGAATTTGTGAAATAAAGTTTTAATTTTCCACAGTCGCCAGTAGTCAGGTAAAAACGCAAGCTGTGCAAAACGATTCGCTCCAGGATATTGTTTTGCTATCGTCGCCTTTGCTTTTTTTGGCAATCTTTCATAGATCTTTTCTGCAAGTTGATCGAGTTCCTGTTGTTGTGTTGTTGAAAGTTGGCTATAAGCAATTTGAGCAATGACAACATGGCCTCGAAAATTCCACGAAAATGATGTAGTAGACAAAAGAAAAAACATCACAAGACCGATGACTTTTACACTTTTCAATTCTCTTTCCTTTTAACTATTTTTTAATATTTAATTAGCTGTGTATATATCGATTTCTTCACAAAGAATCAACAAGCGATTTTTGACATGGTCACAAGTTAGTTTATTGTTGTTCAAATTATGAACAAATTACAATAGGTAAGCGAAAAAAATATTTACATAAATGAATTAAAATTAGTATTTGTATCACAAAGCTATAGATCAATTAACAGAATATGATAATATTTGTGCAGCTATTATAAAGGTGATTAACTATTACACACTAGCTGTAAATATTTAAGTTTTAACTATTTATCATTTAAAGTGGTAATAAAAAAAATAGGATACATTTTGATATTAAGTTTTGATAATGACAGCTTCAAAAGATTAATGTTTGCTGAATCCCTTTTTATGGCTGGATATATTGTAATTAAGGTTGGCTTATCATTACTACTTAAAGAGAATGGTTTTTCACTAATGTACGCTTACTCAGTTAGTACAACTGCTTCAGCATTATTTTATATTTCAAATTTATTACTTGGTGTTATATCACCGAAACTAGGAAGCCATAAAAAGTTAATGTTATTTGGCGTAATACTTTCATGTCTAGGTTTTTCACTATTTTCAATGTTCAATAAGAAATTAGTAATCATAGCATTAACCTTCTTTATTGTTGGTGCGGCCTTGTATTGTATTAATTTAAACTTATTCATAAATAAACATTACAGTGAAAGTAACAAACGACACCAAGCAAATAATATATACCAGGTGATGCTAAACTTAGGAGCATTAATTGGATTAATCATTCTAATAAGTGGTATATATTGCCATAGTGCTTTAATTTTAATAGCTGGAACATTATGTTTAATTTTAAATTTATTATCTCTTAGTAGTCGTAAAATTGTAGATATCCATAGTAATGATACAAGTAATTGGAATGTTTTTGTAAAGTATAGTTTTATTATATTCTTCTTATTATTTTGTTACTTATTAATGCAGTTTAGGGATTATACAAGATACTTCATCTTAGGGTTATTTATCGTTTGTGTTTGTCTTGTTTTAAAAGATTCATTCTCCACGAAAAATAGCAAATACCTTAAATTTTCATTATTGCTTTTTCTTTGTTGTTTTCCATATTGGTTAGCAATAGCTATATATTATAACCAGTTTTCTATTTTCTTAAATAACCATGTTAATGAAACTATTTTTGGCATATATTTTCCACCACTAATAGCCTTAATGGTTGATCCGATTGTTAATATGTTATTTGGTACGGGTATAATTAAATTATTTTCAAGAAGAGAACTTAATACTTCATACATGTTAGTTTTTGGTCTTGTAGCTATATTTATTGCATTTTTTATTTTGGGAAATATTCACTATTTATATAGTGAGAGTGAAAGAATACCAGTTTATTGGGTTTTTATTAGTATTAGCTTCATTGCAGTTGGTGAATTTTTAATATTCCCAACTTTACAATCTCAAGTTTCGGATATTGCAAAAAGTTCTAGTAAACAAGGTTTTTATATGGGATTAATACAATTTGTATCTTCAGTAGCAGCTGTCTGTGCTTACTATCTAATAAAATTTAGTCATACAAACACTTTATCAAACAGTTTAATTCTAAGTGATAGTTATAAACTTTATACGTATGTGTATATCATATTTGGCATTTCGATAATTATATTTATAATATTATCTAGATTTGGATGGTTGGTTAATAATGTCAAAAATAAATAGCTTGGAAGTTGTTACATGGTCTGATGTAAAGCTTCAGGTAAAAAAAATTAATCCTTGGTTTTATAATGAGGCTGAAGATGTTAAGGGTATTGATAACTTTAAGTTAATTAAAGTTACATATCCTTATGGAGCTGACATAATAAAAAGAGGGGAATTCCAATTAAATATTGAAGGTAACATTACTCCTTTTTCAGAACTGTCTAAAAACTCAAAAATCGCCAAGTTATTGCAATACAGATGGTCGACTATTCCATTTGGAATTATTAGTAAAAATACTGCGGAATCACATATGGCATATACATCGAAAGTTATGCCGTTTATGTTACAAAGGCCAGGTCAATTATTTTCACTGTTATCTATTTTTGATGATAAGCCACACCCTTATTTCGTACCAGAGCTTTATTCTACAAAATCAGGTTGTCGATCATTGATTCTTTTACCTAGCACTAAAGATGCAATCGGCAATAAACGATTAGTTGATCGATTAAATATTCCTGATAATTTAACTCCTAATGATTTATTGGATCAATGGGAGTTACTTGAACACATAATAAATAGTACTAATACTGAAATTGAATGGTCAAATGAGATATTATTTTTTAGTAAAGATTTTGTTGATCTTAATAACGATACAGTTTGGTTTAACAGAAGTTTGCTTTATAGAATTTGGAATGCAACAGATTTCGAACGTTTTTCATATATCCATGAAATGATTTGGTCAACATTTTTATTAAAGCAACCTTTAGTTGTCCGTAATGACGCTGAAACTTTACATATAGCTAAACAATTATTTAATATTGCGCTGGGTGAAGCACCTGGTTATATTCCCGCTACTTCTAATATTTCTGGCCCAGTGAGTGAATTAATAGATGTATTTTTAAATATCTATAAAATCAGATTTCATCTACCAGTCTTTATGGAGCTATGCAATTATAGCGGTAAATTACCTGTTTATTATTCATTACAAAAACCCACATTTTTTTATGAAACCGTCAAAAAAGCAACAACGAAACAAACTGTAAAACAGCTTAAGGCACTAAAACAATTGATGGATAACTTTTGTGATTTTGTCATAGATAAAAAATTTCATTGTGATATTACCAATACTCCTTTATATAACATTATTAACAGCGTTAAATTTGATTTCTTTCATCCAAAATCAGATACTGATGATATTAATGGTGATATTTTAGAGTTGATTGATGAAGATAACAGATTTAGTAACATGCCATATAAAGGGGAACTTAGTAAAGATTTATCTTTTCCCATCCATTCCTTGTTTTTTCATGGATGTATAAGAATATCAAATAAATAAACCGACATATGTATATGATAAATATATACCAATTCGGGTTTTTATGTTAAAATACAGCGATATATGAAATTTTTGGATAAATTTCAGCCATTAAAGTATAAAAAGTCAAAGTAAATTATGTATATAGTAAGGAATACTCATAATTTATGTCTTAATTTGTCTAGAGGATATAGTGATGCAAGATGATGCGTTTGAATTAATTATTGATGATATAGATGAGTCTATGATCGGAGAAGATTATTTCGATGCTGCTAGTATGAATAAAATTGATCCTGACAGTCATTAATCACTTAGTGTTTCAACTAAATGCCTTAACCAATTTACTTTATTATATTTCATATTGAATTCAATATTGTCTATTTTATTGTTTAATAATTCTACAAAACTATAAATCAGAAAAAACTCTTTAGTTTGTTTTTTATTAAATTTTTTAGATGAGACCCAGTTTTGAAATTCGTTTTTAGTTAATAATTTTTTACTTACTCTAAATTTTAAGGTAATTTCACTTACATAATTTGCGTTTAAGTAATAGCCTGAATTATTTAAAAGATTTTTTATGTTTAATATTAAAAAATAAAACATATTGTTAATATCTAGTTGTTTACTATCGCTCTTGTTCGTCTCGATATTATAGTAATCATTAATAGAAGACTTTATTTCAACTCCTGTGTTTGTTGTTGATGCGCGTTCTTTTATTTCACTTATAAATTTCAAGGGTGTTTTATTTGTTTTTTTTAAGTCGTAATATATGTGTATAAGTATACTCAAGCCGTGAAAATATTCATAATATTTATTCTTTGATTTAATACCGAAAAGCATTTTTTCTTCTTTAGGTAACCAATCATAAGCATGATCAAATGGTTCATTAATATAGTGACGATACAGTTTTCTAAAATATACAGTTATTATATCAGAAGTATCTATGTTTTGTTTAATTATCACATTAGCATTATTTTTTACGTGATTTAATAAATTTTCTGCATCGATTAATTTTTGATTAATGTAGTTTTCTTTTATATAGTTTATTAATGTCCTATAGCATGTGAAATTCTTATCTGTCAAAAGATAATCCCATTCTCTAAGAGGATAACCGATACTTTTAATATCTCTAATAAATGAATCGACTTCTTTCTCTGTGAATGAATGTTGATGTTTTTCTAATGTGAACCTTATGTCAATTAGAGGTATTGATGTATGAATATTATCATTAGTCTTATATATTGAAACGGCAACTTCATCGTCGCCATCAATGATATTTTGATCGTATAAATTATATATTTCTCCAAAGCCAATCATTCCAAATTGAGATAATTCAGAGGCTCTAAGTGCTCCCATACTACTGGCGCCATATACAGTTATACCACATGAAATGGCGAATAAAATTTCTTTATGCCAAATCGAAATGTGATTCGCAAAGTATCCGTCTATAATTATTATAATCTTTGGCTTCAAACGTACTGCTTTAATAATATCCCCATTTTTTATAGGTGACAGGCAATTTGCTAAGGGTAAAATTTTAAGAACTTCACTTCTTTTAATGGTTGAACCACAAAAGACAATAATTTCATTCATGATATATCCCCGGAAGAAATAATTTTAATGACTGAAATATCTGAGTTCTTAGGTAATAGATCGCAATAATAGAAATCGGTATTATGAAAATAATCGTTATTTAATATCTTATTGATAGCTTCATTAAATGAAGTGAATTCTGTGTTTTGATAGTTATATGGTTTTCCTGTTGTGTTGATACTAATTGGTGATGTATTAGCTGTTGTTTTATAATCAATATCATCTCTACTGCTTGCAATCCCTGTTAATCTTGATTGGATTGCTTCTACAATTGATCGCTGTAAAGCGATATCACTATTTAAATTTGAACTTATTCCATAGTAATTATAATGATTGCTATATTTATCGTGAGATTCTAGTAAGCACATAAATGTAGGAATTTCTAATCTGTTTGTTATATTAAATATAGTCACTTTAATATTGTTATTTTTTAATTTTTTAAATAATAAATGGCAGTTATCATCAGTTATAGATTTGATCTCTATTATTGAATCGAACTTTTCTGATTTTGTAAGATTAAAAAATCTTTTTGTATAGATCCTTTCTATAACCTCAAGTAATCCATAATATATAGCTTCGTTTAGGTTATTACCGGATGCTAATCCTGTTGATGAAGTTTTACTCGATGTTTTTTTATTAACTGTTAAATCTAAAGATATTGCGTCTAACGGAACATAACAGTAACTATGATTCTTTAAATTTGTAACTTTTTTCCAGCCGATATAGGTGGAATTATCATATTTTAATTTTAAATTATTTGATTCTAAATCAGCTGGCGTTATGAATTTTTTTTCTTTATTTTCTAGTTCGTTACCATAAAAATCATATTTCACAATTTCTGCAAAGTAATGCTCTATGGCTTCCATATAGGCACTGCATTTTGCTAATTCTTTGGTTAGACCTTTTCCTTGAGATGTGCTTATGCTTCGTGATAACGGCCTTATACACGTATAAACAGGGAGACCGATAGTATCTAATTGTGTTATATCGGCAATTCGTGTAATACCAGCTTGTTTTATATAAGGCTTTATTATCGCTAATGTTTGACAAGGTGATCGATCACGAATTGTTGTTTTTTCATTATACATTTCTAAGAAATACCCTAATTTATTCATAAGATTGAATTAAATTTTCAACCTAAAATTTGACTTAGTCAACCCTGACGTAAAGACAATAGAAAACTAATTCAATTGCGATTTTTTCGAATAGCTATAATGGAGTGAATTTTAACAAAATTTTTATAACTGTAATACAGGTATAAAAATTAATTGCTATTACATTTTCGTGATGATAATCTTTTAATACAGGTAACTAATGGAAAGAAACGATGCCTAAACATACTTTTCTGACGCAACCGATTTGATAATAGAGATAAAAATTACCGTTTGAATTATAGGTTGTATAAGTAACCTATCATGAAATTAACAAATCAAATTATGGACAATAACCTTTAATATGGAAAAACTGGTGTAGGAATGGCA
The DNA here is from genome assembly GCA_964352985.1 of uncultured Legionellales bacterium. GTDB lineage: Bacteria > Pseudomonadota > Gammaproteobacteria > JAHCLG01 > JAHCLG01 > CAYGUK01. The sequence goes on along the minus strand of CAYGUK010000005.1, from coordinate 47,148 downwards.
ACTTTTAAAGTAAAAAAACGGACAAGAAATTTTACAATTGTTTCAAACACATGTCCTCAAGATCCAAGATTATCATTCAAGGCAAGGGGGATCCTTCTTTACCTTCTGAGCTTACCCGAAGATTGGGTGATTAGCATTAAAAATATAATTGAAAAAACACCCGATGGACGAGATGCAGTGTATAGCGGTATAAGCGAACTTAAAAAACACGGTTATATTGTTGAGTCAAAATTAAGAGACGAAAAAGGCAGAATTACAAAAACAACCTACGATGTTTATGAAATACCAAAAACGGATTTCCCGGATCATGGTGAACAAGATCCGGATTTCCCGGATCAGGATAACCCGCAACTACAAAATAATAATATATACAAAGAAAAAAAGAACAAAGAAATAACAGCAACAAAGCAATGTAATGCAGCTGTTGCACTTGATGTGTGTAATTCAGCTATTGACTTCAAAGGTGGGGTATTAACAGATAGTCAAAAAAGTCTGATTAAGAGAAAAATATCAGGCTATGTGAGTGATGATGAAATAATAGAAAGGCTATATGAAGAAATCGTTTATGTTATTCTGGATAAAAATGCGTTTACGCTGATTGGAAATGATTTTAAACGAAAACTAAATGCCATATTAAAACAAATTAAAGATGGCGTTTGGAGTACACCCGTTCAGATATTAAACATAGCCGAGAGTAAGCTGGAAATTGAAAATAAAAAAATGTGCGAAATTATTCGGAAAAAGAGTTCTGATATTAACTCACTAAAAATCCATAAATCCTTTGCTGAAAAAAGTGGCCGATTAGATGATGCCAAATATTTTTCCAACGAAATAATTAAAATTAAGGACGCTATATCAAAAATACTGAGTGAGAAAGCATAAAATGGAAGACTTCGAATCGAATTTTAATCATATATTTAGTTTTCTTTTTCAAAATAAAGCAATTGAGTTTGAGCTTGGATCAAACTATCTCAATGAAAAATTAACGCATAGACAAGCTGATATAGGGTTGTTACTTCTAAAATACGGCGAACCTATCCTAGTGGGGAATGAACTAAATCTTTCACCCAGGACAATCCAATATCACATGAAAGAAATAAAAGAAAAATTTCAAAAAGAGTCAATGTTTAAACTTCCCTTCGAATTATATAATTTTTACAAAAGAATCTACGAAAAAAATTTCCAATAAATTTTTCAACCTTGCGTTTTACGCAAAGTAATAAAATTTATTCCTGGTAAAATTCATATAAATTATTTCCATAGTGGTGAAACATGATATTTAAAAACAAACAAGAAAGCGTTGATGATTATTGGCGTAATGCGAAAGATATTCATGATTGGATTAACAGAATAAGTCATCAATTATTATTAAGTGTCAGTTATCCTAGTTCTGATGATATAAGAGAATTATCTGAGAAGATATCAATTCATTTGTCTTGGTATAAGAAAAAACAGGGTGAACTGTAACAATGAGCTGTTTACTTATGATTTTTAGCACTCAGTTGGCTTGCTTAAAGAAGAAAAACTTCGGGGTGATATTGAAATCATCCCGATGGTTTTTTAAGGGTGTCCCATAGTAAGGATTTATAAAAAGTAATGCTTTTTGATGACGAGTAAATAATAAATATCGATTGTCATGAGTTTCAGATTAATAAAGGAGAGATGAAAATGTTAGTGTTTACATTAAGGCAAGGAAAGGCTGCGTGGATTGGTGATAATTGCAAATTACAGGTTTTAAGTGTGGATGATAATTATGTAAAAGTAGGCTTTATTGCGCCAAAAGAGTTAGAAATCGATCGGGAAGAAGTAAGATTAAAAAAAAATGATAGTCGTAAGAATCAGAGTAAATCATAGGGATGCTCGATCTGGTATTAATGATATGGGCTTTATTCCTAATAAGCTAAACAAAGAGGATATAAAAATGTGTATTACTTGGGGGTTTTTATGAAGATTCGTTATTCATTAATCACTATCATATTATTGAATATAATCTTCCTTTTTATAGACAATAGCTTTGCAGAAATTTCATTTCATGAGTCTCATTTGAATGTAACACAAATTAGTCGCTACATGACAATAAAAAACGGATCTACAAAATCTGAAGTTAATCCATTATTAGCAGAATCCACATTTTATTTCCCACCATCAGTTTACACAGTTGGTCAGGCAATAAATCAGGTTTTTGGAAATAGATTAAATAACAAAGTAAATTTGTTTGATTATCTTGTTAAAGAAAGTCACAACACATTTAGCAATTTATATCTGAGAAATGAAGGAAATAAAAATGCAATCGGCTTGCTCTAATAAAAACAAAGGCTGGGATATTGTGAATAAATATCTCAGCCTTTGTTTATTTGTTTCATTGCTAAAGGTAAGAATGCTTTTATTTAAAAATGCGCGTCAATTAGGGTGCGCCAACGCGCCGCGTCTTTCTGCTGCTTCAATAATTCATCAAATTGAAAGTCGCTTTTCTTTGCGCACCCTTTTTTTAAATATTATAAACATTGGATGCTTTGCAATGAATAAAGGAGTTATTGAACATGAATTCCACTGATAAAGAGCAAGCATCATCAAAAATTGATTTTCTTAAAACAATGCTAGGCAAAACAATATGTGCCGGACTTAATGATGATGACATTACCGAAATTATGGCAAATCCAGATGGTCAAGTCTGGTTTGAGTCAAGAGAGAAGGGGATGTATATTGCAACAGAAATTGGCGAGTTCGAGGCACAAAATTTCTTACTGCAACTCGCAAGACTTCAAGATCTATATCTCAATTTTGAAAATCCCTACATTGAAACATTTATGCCATTTAACCGGGAGCGATTAGAAGGGGAAATACCTCCTGTAACAAAGCGAGCATCATTTACTATTAGGAAACCGGCAAAATTTGTTTATCCACTCGAAAATTATTTAGAACAAAACATTATTACTGTTAATCAATTTGATGCGATTTGTGATGCGATTATCAATCGTAAAAATATTTTAGTTTCCGGTGGTCCGGGTACAGGTAAAACAACATTAGCCAATGCCATTATAAAAAAGATGAGTGAAATTTGTGATGCGTCTCGTCGAATTTTAATTTTGGAAGATACACCAGAAATTCAATGCAAAATGAAAAATACAAAAGCGATGTTAACAACGCGTAATGTATCAATGACGACACTATTAAAAATTGCAATGCGTGAAAGACCTGATTGTATTTTAGTTGGGGAAGTGCGTGACGGTGCAGCACTTGATTTATTAAAAGCTTGGAATACGGGTTGCCCAGGTGGTATTGCAACAATTCATGCAAACTCAACAGAAAGCTCGGTATTACGCTTACTTTCGTTAGCAGAGGAAGCGAATGTCCCACCTCCTTATGAATTGGTTTATGAAACCATTGATGTGCTAGTTAACGTTGTTCGTGATTCATCACATCGAGCGGGGCGTATCGTGCGTGCAATCTCAAGTTTTTCTGCATTTGAAAATAAACAATTTCAATTTAAACAACTTGCATAATCAATGGAGAAGTTAGTCATGAAAAAAAGATTCTATCAAATAAGCTCTACACTGCTTTGTTTGTTTATTGTCACAACGGCTCAGGCGTCAACTGTGGCGCAATATCCATGGGCAACGACATTAAAAACAATATTCGATTCAATCGATGGCCCGGTTGCCTATTTTTTATCGGGTATTGCCATAGTGTTGGCAGGATTAACCATGGCATTTATGGATTTGCAAGGTGGTGGGAAAAAATTTGTGCAGGCCGCGATGGGGATCTCTATTGCATTCGGTGCTGTGCAAATTATCGGATTAATGTTTACGTTTAGTGGTGCAGTCGTTTTCTAAACGATTAAATTGGAGATTTTTATATGAGAGGCACTGAAAGACAAACCAATCAAGCTTTATCTGAGCCGATATTATTCATGGGTGCAGAACGTAGCCTTGTGATTGTGACATCATTTTTTTGGGGTTGGGTTTTAATGGGAGTATTTCCACATTGGCCAATGATTATTGTTTTGGTTGGTTATATTGGGACGATATATATTTTACAGTCTGCCGCTAAAAATGATCCACTAGGTGTTGCTGTATTCAGACGAAACAGCCGTTTTTTATTACAGAATCGATTTTATCTTGCACGCGGATTTGCCGGAAATATTCAAAAAGTTCGTAAAGTTCAAACTGTACCTGTGAAATTGATATCGAGGATTTAATAATGTTTAGCTTGCATCGATATTTCTTAAAATTGCGACGTCAACGAGAGTTAAGTGAGTTATTAAGTTATGCCTATCTTTATAACGAAAATACTGTGATCCATAAAGATGGTGCGTTTTCCGCTCACTTTCGATATGTCGCACAAGATGTCGATTCATCGACGGGTAGTCAACTTGATGCGAATGCTTATGCCGTTTTTCAAGCATTGGGATTACTTGAAGATGGTTGGATGATAGAAACTAACCTAGTGAGTAGTGAAGAAAAAAAATATAGCAAAGCACAAGGTTTTCAGGATGTTGTTTCCGCCTTAATCGATGATGCAAGAAGATATCACTTCGAGCAAGATGATACGTTTTATCGCTCAACTTGTTTTCTCTCATTATCGTATGTGCCAACATCGATGTTTGGGAAAAAACTTTCTAAATTGATGGTTGATAGTGATGAGCGTTCAAAGTCATTAGTTGATGAGCATCAATCATTTGAAAATACTGTTCAACGATTCATTACACAATTTAAAAAAATCACTCGAGTACCTGATAATGGCGATGAAACGATTAGAGGGTTAGAACGATTAGACTTAAGTCAAATGGTGAGGTTAGCTGGCTCTGACTTGACGACTTTTTTAAACAGAAATATCACAGGAAAATCAAATCGAATTAACATTCCCAAAACAGGATTTTTCTTAGACGCTTTTCTCTCTACAGATAATTTTATTGCAGGCGTTATTCCTAAAATTGGAAATAAATGGATTAAGGTGATTGCTATTGATGACTTACCAGAATTAACCTATCCCGCTATTTTAGATGAATTAAATTATTTAGGATTTGAATATCGCTGGTCAACACGTTTTATACCATTATCAAAAAGTACTGCTGGAAAATATCTTAAATCACAAAAAAATAGATGGTCGAATAAGGCTATTGGCTTAATTGGTGTGATCAAAATGGCGTTAGGGATTGCACCACAAATTGATGAAAGTGCAGAGCTTAGAAAACTACAAACCAGTGATGCAATGCTTGAAAATGGTGCCGGCCTTGTTCGTTTTGGTTTTATGTCATCGGTTATCATATTGATGCATGAAGATCGAGAAGCATTATCAAAAGCAAGTGAATCGCTGTGTGCTTTGGTGGAATCATTATCATTTAAGGTGCGAGATGAGCAGTTTAATGCCACAGAAGGTTATCTCGGATCATTGCCTGGGCATGGCTGTTATAATATTAGAAAGCCAATGGTTGATAGTATTTATGTTTCTCATACTGTTCCAACGTCATCAGTGTGGCAGGGTAGTCACACATGCCCATGCCCACTGTATCCAAAAAAATCACCTGCATTGATGTATGTGAGAACTAAAGGATCACGCTCTTTTCGTGTGAATATTCATGTTAGCGATGTGGGGCATTTTACCGTACTTGGTCCAACAGGTAATGGTAAATCTACATTGATTGCACTAATGGGCTGTCAATTTAGAAAATATCCGCGTTCACGTATCATTGTTTTTGATAAAGATAATTCTAATGAAATTTGGTTAAAAACTTTAGGTGGTGATTATTTTGATGTTTATGGTGGTGCTAGTTTTGCACCGTTAGCATTATTGGCCGATGTTAAAGAAGGGACAATTGCTTATGAGGCAGAATTAACATTCTTAACGCAATGGGTAAGCGAAATTTGCGAATTACAAGAGGTAAAGATAACACCCGATCGCAAAGAAAAAATTATCCATAGTCTTCGATCATTATCAAAAGCAGGAAAAGAGCATTTACGATTAGAATTATTATCGATCCAAGATCCAGAGGTTAGGCAAGCGATAGATAATTTCAATAGTGGTGCCATTGCAAAAATGATAAATGGCTTAGAAGATAAGTTTGGTCTGAATTCAGTGATTGGTCTTGAAATGGGTGAATTATTAAAATTACCCGAAGCATTGTATATTCCCATTATTCGTTGCGTATTTCACAGACTAACACAATTGTTTAAAGATAGGCGACCTACGTTATTAATTTTAGAAGAAGCGTGGTCTTTTCTGCGTCATTCTATTTTTGAATCAATGCTTGAAGATTGGCTATTAACATTACGTAAATATAATGTGGCTGTGGGTTTTATATCGCAAAATCTAGATCATGTTACCGCCTCACGAATAAGCGACACCATTAAAGAATCGTGTCCAACAAAATTCTATTTGCCTAATAACTCATTAAATGATAGAGCGGTGATTAAAAAATATGAGCACTTTGGTTTAAATGAACAACAAATTGATATTTTGTTGAACGCTATTCCTAAACATGATTATTACATGACATCGCCGTTAGGATGTCGATTATTTCAATTAGATCTTAGCCCATTGGAATTGGCGTTTATTGGTAATTCGACAGACCATGCTATTACACAATTTAAAAAACATTTTCGTGCGAATGATCCATCGTGGATCGTTGATTGGTTAGCTTATAAAGGATTAGATGATTGGATTGATTATACTAGGAAAGTTTATTTTAGTGAGGGATATCATGTTGAGAATCTCTAAATTAACACTAATCTCTTTAGCTTGTTTTTTACTGATTAGTAAAACATGCTTTGCCATTATTCCTGTGACAGATTGGTTAGCGGAGCTAAGAGAAGCTGAAATGCTAGAAAGACAAGCAACGCAAATAAAACAGCAATTAGAGCAAATCCAATACATGGTAAAAAATTCGAATGCATTTACTTCACTGAATTGGGATAACGCAAGACAAAATTTAATGCAATTAGCAAGTACTATGCAACAAGCCAACGCACTTGCTTATACTTCAGCTAATATAGATCAACAATTTCGGCAAAAATTTCCAGGATATGCGGATCAGAGCACCACCACTGATTATTCATCAGAATATCAAAAATGGGTGAAAACCAATCAAAGCACTATGAATGCCGTGATGGATCAAGTGAACACGAGTTATGAGCAAGAATCACAAGAAGAAGCGATGGATCAATTATTCTCCCAAAAAGCAAACAGCGCACAAGGACGAATGCAAGCATTACAAGTAGGCAATGAAATAGGTGCTGAAGAAGTCGCGCAAATTCAAAAACTCAAAGCGATGATGATGGCGCAAACTAATGCTCAGGCAGAGTATTACACGTATCAATCACAAAAAGACGCCGCTACTCAACAGTCAGTTAATGAAGTAGTTAAAAATGCAAATGACCAATATCCACCTTATAAAGAAGACAGTGACTTTTCAACGATACCTTCTTTTGGTAACGGAGAGTAATAATGCTACAAACTGCAATTAATTCAGGTGTGTTAGATCAAGTCACGGGTGAATTTCTAAAATCTTTTCAAAATAATTACGGCAATATTGAGACGCTTGCGAAAGGTTTATTTTATTATCTTGCTGCAATTCAAATTGCTATAAGTGCTGTTTGGATGTTTTTTAAAGGTGATCCAATTGAGGCAGCGGTAAAAACAATTCAACTATTTTTTACTATTTCTGTTTTCTATACGTTAGTGCTTTTTGGTGGTCAGTGGATGCCGCAGATTATTAACGGTTTTATTTCTATTGGCTCAAATGCATCAGGTATTCATTCGTTAACGCCATCATCAGTGCTTGATCAAGGGATCTCGATTGGTTTTTCGATCATGGATAATTTTAGTCATTGGGGTTGGTTAACACATCCGGTAGGCAGTATTTTAGCTGCTACAATTTTATTGTTTATTATTATTGTTTATGCGTTTCTTGCAGCCGAAGTTGCCATCATATTAATTAAAAGTTATACGCTTGTGACGCTCAGTGGCTTGATGTTTACTTTCGGTGCCACAGAACCACTTAGACCCATGGCAATGAATTATTTTAAAGCGGTGATTGGTATTGGTTTACATCTACTCACGTTATATATGCTTATGGGTGTCGGTGTCACCATTGGTCATGATTGGGCTGACTTATTGGGTAAAGCAGCCGCACATCACGAACTCAAACCATTTTTAATCGTAACCGCGGCCGTGATTTTCTTTTATTTAATCGTAAGAAACATTCCAGCATTTATCGCTGGGTTAAGTGGTGTTGGTGGTTTTAAAAATTATGGGGATGCTGCAATTGGCACAGCATTGACAGCTAGTGGTGTAGGGGCAAGGGGAATGATGAGCGCTACTCGTTTGGGTGGAAGTGGCGCTCAATCATTTGGGCAAGGTGCTAAAGGTGCTTATCAAATGGGACACTCATTTGCAAATCAAATGAAAACGGGGACGAGTATCTCTAGTGCTATGGGACATGCGGCTAAACAAATGGGGCGGAGTATGGGCAGTGCGGTGAAAGATAGCGTGATGAGAACCAATCAACATATGAGTTTCGGGCAAAAGGTCAATGCAAAAATGGCTGCAAGAATGTCACAAGAGGCTCATAGCGCAACTAAAGCAAGCTCACCTGGCAGCCAATTTAAACCAAACAAAGTCGATAAACAGTGAGGGTGATCTTTATGTCGATATTAGCAATCAAGCAACGTTTTCAACAAATTGTCTCAAAAAAATTAAATAAAAAAGAAACAAAGTACGATCTTAAGGATCATGAACAAGCATCCATTGAAAATAATCCTTATTTGCAAAGTCGGGCGCTTTGGAATGATATTTATGGCGCAAGTGAAGAACGCTATACAAAATCGAGGCGATTAAATCTTGCTTTAACATTACTGATTGCTATGTCTATTCTTGGAATAATCTATATTGGAAGCCAATCAAAGTTTATACCTTACGTCGTTCAAGTTCAAAATGGCCAAGTGATTTATACGAGTGCGGCTAATAGTTCTAATTTTGATACGATGAAACCAGCGCTTGCTAAATTCTTCATTCAAGATTTTGTTAGCAGTGCTCGCAGCGTCAGTGTTGATGGTTTCTTTGAAAATAGTAATCAAAAAAAGTCCTACGCGTTATCAACTGGTGCGGCTACAACAGAGCTTGATCAATTTTTCAAATCACGCGATCCCTTTTCAATTGTTAAAAAAAGAACGATTTCAGTGTCTATCAATTATGTTAATCAATTACCCAACCATGATTTTCAAGTGGGGTGGACTGAAATATCACGAGATAGTCAATCAGGGAATATTTTATTTCAAAAACAATTTGTGGGTGAATTTGATTACGTTTGGAAAAAGCCTTCTCAAAATGAATTTATTTTAAATAATAATCCGTTTGGTTTTTATGTAACTAATATTTCTTGGACAGGAGTTTCTGCATGAAAAAGACAATAATTTCGCTCATGACGCTAAGTATGAGTTCAATATTATTAACCGCGTGCGCGAGTGGGCCAACAGTGACTTATTCGCCCGATGATTTTGTTAATCCCAATCGAGTAGTGAATAAAACTGTTAAAGTACCTGAATTACCAAGCGTTAAAGCAACATATGGTATTGGAAACGATCCGGCTATTGTGAGGGCGTATCGTGATTATCAAAAAACAGGTCGTATGGAAACTGTTAAGGGGCATGGCTGGGTTACGTATCCCTATAGTGAAAATTCAAAACCAATCATTGCTTGTTCAACCTATCATTTTTGTATAGTGCAACTTGAAGCAGGGGAACGATTAAATTCGTATGGTTTAGGTGATACACAAGATTGGAAAACAAATGCGTTTATTACGGGACAAGGTAAAAATGCCTCAGTGTCTATTCAAGTAAAACCGATTACCAATGATTTATCAACAGACATGACCATCAGCACTAACAAACGAACCTATTTAATTGGGTTAGTGGCAAAATCTGGGATGGAGACAAGTGTTTTAAGGTTTTATTATCCAGAGGAAACCTTAAAAGATAATTTAATAAAAGTCGCGGCTATGCAAAGTCAACAAGACAATGACGTCGTTAATTCAACACCGATGAATTCAACAACTGATGTTGATCTTAATCATGTAGATTTTAATTATCGTATTAAAGGGGATTCACCACCCTGGCGACCTTTAAGAGTCTTTGATGATGGTAATAAAACCTATATTGAAATGCCTGCGATTACCTCGCAGACCACGTTACCTGTTTTATATTTAGAACGAAATCAATCGATGCAAATGGTGAATTATCGTTATGAGAAACCTTATTTTGTGGTTGATGGTTTATTTCAAAAGGCGTGGTTAATTTCAGGAAAAGGCCAAGCACAAACACGTGTTGAATTAATTAATCAAAATCAATTCAGTTAACAAGGTAGGATGGAATGCGTGACGCTATGAGTGAAGATAATCAAACACAAAGTACTTTTCAAGCACCGCCGAAAGGCGTTGGTATTTCGCCAAAATTATTTATGATGGTTATTGTTACTTTAACAGTGTTATTTTTATTTGTGATGGTGATGGTGATAAATTATCGTGGCAAGCATGAAAGCTTCCACACAGATGATCCTAACACGTTAGTGGCCAATCAAAATGGTATCTCACCTGAAGCTGCTATTAATCAACTTAATCAAAATGAGAAAAATGGGTTGTTAATTAGTTCAACGCTTCAACAAAAGAATCCTACGAACAGTGATATACAGCAAATGAATAAGTCATCCTCAACAATACCTGTTTATAATCACGAACAGTTACAACAATTGCAACAAGCTGCTAGCTCGGTTATTTCTGTGATGAATAATTATCACGGGCCAATGTCAGCGCCTGTTCTTGCCAATGATGCCAACACAAATAATCAAGACAACATAATGATGAATACAAGAGAATTGGCACAACTTTCCAATGGTAACTTGTCAGAGGAAAGAAGAAATGGCAATTATCAAAGTCAAAATATGCAGCAGGAAAAAACAGCCTTTTTGCAAGCAGCACGTCAAAATAAAAATCATTTTTATTTAAGTTCAACACTACAAAAACCTATTTCACCGTATGAAGTTAAAGCCGGTACGATCATTCCTGCAACACTTATAACGGGTATTGATTCTGATCTACCTGGGCAAATAACGGCGCAGGTATCACAAAATATTTATGATACAGTGACGGGTAATTATTTATTGATCCCACAGGGAACGCGTGTTCTCGGCGTATACGATAGCAAAGTATCGTATGGGCAAAAACGCGTACTCATTGTTTGGTCACGATTAATTTTTCCAAGTGGCAATAGCTTTGATCTACAAGGTCAACCGGGTGTTGATTTAATGGGTATGTCAGGATTATACGATCAAGTTGACAATCATTATACCAAGATATTTGGTTCAGCACTGATGTTTTCAGTCTTTGGCGCACTTGGCCAATTATCACAACCACAACAAGCCAATGGCGTGTTAACTAACCAACAAATTATTTATGGTGCTATTGGTCAACAAATGAGTCAAACAGGCGCGCAATTAGTAGAAAAGAATATGAATATTCAACCAACGATCACAATAAGACCCGGCGCGAATTTTAATATTTTACTCACGCGCGATATGGTATTACCTGCACCTTACCGCACGCATATTTCATACCATTCACATTCACAGCAGTATTTTAAATAGGAGAAAAAAAAGTATGTGTTTTATTAAAAAATTATCTGCTTTATCGTTATTAACGTTAAGTAGTACTTTATTTGTTACTCAAGTATTTGCTGACGTTCCCGATGTTTATCAAAATAGTGGTAGCAACAATATCGCTTATGAGTTACCCAGTAAATTTTATATTGGTATTAATTTAGATTTATCAAATTTTACTGATAGTACGATTAATTTTGGTGGATTAAGTAATACCGTTGACAGTCAGGCTTTCGGTATAGGGATTACAGGTGGATATCAAATTAATCCCTATATTAGTGTTGAAGTATCATTAAGACGATTAGGTAAATTAAATACTAATTCTAGCGCTGGTCCTTTCCCATTAATGTATAAGACAAGGATCAATAATATTAGTTTTGATGCGGTATTAACGTATCCTCTCATTCGTAAAGATGATTATACCGTGAGTGTTTATGGCAAAGGTGGCTATGGGCTTAATTTTACGCGTTACAATTACAATATTAATAATGGAAGTTTGATCCGCTCCGGCAATATTAACCATGGTGCGGCTAATGGTGGCATTGGTGTAAAAGTCGATTTACAAACCAACATTAGTGCCAGAATTGGTTATACGTATTTCCAAGTTCGCTATCCTTTACCCGGTAATCTCAGTCATCAAGGTGATCATGTATTCGGCCTTGATTTAATGTATAACTTTGCGTAGGAGCTGCTGGGATGAAAATCAGAAATTTAATTATTGTTATCGTTAGTTCTGTATTATCAATGAGTCCTGTATTCGCAGCACAATCAAATAAAACAACAATTGATATCGTGATTGACTCAGATTTTCAAAATAATAATCTTTTCTTTACTGTTTACGATCCGAACCATTTAGCAGAAGAAAGCATTGGATCCTATTTAACAGGGCATCCATTATTTATTCATCAGCGTGTGAATAGCATTGATGGTTTTGCATTACCTATTACGGCTTATGTTACGAATAATATTACACAAGCCACCACTATTTATCATTCAACTCATGAAGCTAAATTCAGTTCATCTGGTGTTATTGTTCTTAGTTTTCCAAGTATGTTCACTAAATAAGGAGTATTGTAATGTTCAAACTTTTCAGTTCAGTCTCAGCGGTATCTGTTATCGTAATACTTACAGGTTGTCAGCAAGTAACGAGTGGTTTACATGGTATTAATCAAGGATTATCACAAATCACTGGTGATAAGATTGTATCTTCACAGCCATTACAGAACCAATATAAAAAAAGGATCAACAATAATTGGCACGTGACAGATAGTCAGGCACTTGCTTGGTTAAAACATAACAATCCCACTTGGAATAATGGTGGTCAGTTAATGGGTGTCAATTGGTATGATTTTTGGAAACAACAACTTCACTATCACACCCTGTTATCAAAAGCAGGTTTAAAGCTTTGTCACAATAGCTCAATTGCGGGAGGTAATTGTCAAACATTTTTCCAAGCAAAAGCAATGGTGAATTCTGAAGAAAGTCGCTATTGGGGTAATAAAATGGGTAAGGATGTATGAAGCAATCATTTTTTGTTGAATCAGTGTTCAATGTTGATCCTCATGGGCTATCAGTGGGTGTCGATTTAGAAAAAACGAATGATGCTATTAACCGAATCATGATCCATTGTCATAAAAATGGATTTGTGATTGATTCTGTTGTGCCTATCCAATCTGGGATCGGTCAATATGAATGTGGTGCAATTCCGCAAAAAGGATTAAATCTCACTAAATGGATGAAGCTTACAGTCGGTGGATTTGGTTATGGCCTAGGTTACAGTTACACGAGTGGATTTTTCATCATTGCAAATAAAGATGAAAATGATGAATAAAATTGTTTTTAAAATATTCGCATTAATTGTTAATAAGTCAATGAGGTAACACGACAATGGCAATGCTTGCGTTAAGAAACTGGGGCGTTGATTCAAGAAATTATTCATCTACAGCACGATTAACTGGGACAAGTTTATTTGTTATATTTTTTTTACTTGGGATTGTTTTACTATCATTGATTGATTTAATAAGAATCTATGAGTATTTTTCAAGCGTCAGCCTAGTCACCAATAATCCAAGAATTTTATTTTCATTAATTTATTTTGGCTTTGTATTACTCGGACTTAACATCGCTTATTATGGTCGGTTAAAGCTACAATCAGGCAATCTTATTATAATTAATATTTGCCGCGGCGTGTATTTTGGGATTGTTATCGGATTATTATTTGAAATAGTGAGTCAATTAGCACTTGCTAATATTATTTCACGTCATTCACCAATTACCTTTCATCAATATTTAGCAAGTTATGTTAAGCATAACACTAACTACTATTTAATAAACTTTATAATTTTAATAGTCGTGCTTGCTATTAGAAAAAAATGGCTTAGCTATAAAATGAATGTTCATCGTAAAACGGGTGATACATCCAATAATTTAGGTGCATCACAAATGGCTAGCACACAAGATATTACACAATATGGATTACGGGTTAAAAGTGGATCGCTCATTGGTAAAGATAGCTTAGGGTATATTCGATCACAAACACTCTGCGATAGATTAATCTTGGCTTATCGTGGTAGTGGGAAAACGTCATCTGTGCTAATACCCTTTATTCTTGACAATTTATCCGTTAATAAGCTGATTACTGATATTAAAGGTGAATTGAGTGCTGTTACTGCCAGGCGTGCAATCGATGCTGGTAGAGCAGTCTTTATTATCGATCCATTTAATGTTTTAAAATCTCTTGGCATCCAAATCAAAACACATAGCTTAAATCCATTAGCCTACATCAATCAACATGATGAAACAGAAAAAGATAGAATGATTGCCTCGCTTGCAACAGCGCTGTGTAGTAGTGATCATGGTACACGCTCTGAAACAGAGGCACATTTTAATGAAAATGCGCAAATTATATTAGAAGGTGTTCTTGATTTTTTTGTTTCAGAAAATTTTGGTCAACCGGATAAATTAAATTTGGTGGAATTGCATGATTGGTGGTTGGATCTTGTCAGCGATCCAGAAGAAGAAATTTTAACCCGCATGCGCGTAAATTCTCATAAGGCACGTGCTGCGGCTGCGCAAATGTCCGTGTCGGGTAAAGATGAATCAGGGAGTATGAAAACAACCATCTATCGACAATTGCAGTGGTTACGCAGTGAAAATGTTAGAAACATTTTCACAAAAGATGAAATCGACTTGAATGCCTTTGTGACAGGTGAGTGTGATATCTATGTTGTATTACCAGAAGACATGATCGGTGCTTTTTCGCGATTAGTACGAGTTATCATGGCATTAGTGAAAGTAAAATTAATTCAGACTTCGCCGAGTAATCTTAAACAACATTATTGTTTTGTGCTTGATGAGCTTGGTCAATTTGGCTATAGCCCTGATGTAGAACAAGTGATTAATACCATGCGTTCTCGTGGTGTGAAGGTGTGGGCATCGTTTCAAACCATTGGGCAAGTTGAAAAATATGTTGATGATGCCATATTTAAAGGAATGCCAATCAAGCAATTTTTAGGTTGTGATGATCTTAAAACGCTTGAATGGATACAAAAACTCGGCGATAAAACCACTGTTCTTACCGAAAATATTTCACGCAATATCAATCATTCATTAAAGAGCAAACAGGCAAGCACCTCTGAAAGTATTAGTTTATCTGAACATGCGACTGATTTAATTCATTTTAGTGATATTCGTGAGATGAATGATAATGAGCAATTTGTTTTTATTCGTGGTTGTCGTCCGATCCGTTGTCAAAAGGCCTATTATTTTAACGAACCTATTTATCATGGTCGGTTCGATCTTAATCCACTCGAAAACAGGTAACGTAAAATGAAATACACCGATGAGCAACAGTCTATCATCCAGCATAGTTCAGGTCATGCAATAGTAAATGCAGTACCAGGATCAGGTAAGACACAGTGCTTAGTGGGTAGAGCAAAGTATCTTATCGATAATGGTCATGATGCAAGAAAAATTATGGTGATCATGTTTAATAAATCAGCGCAACGTGATTTTTATCGCCGACTTGAAGTTATTATCAATCAAAGTGTGTTGCCTGAAGTGAGAACATTTCATTCACTGGCTTATCGCATGTTACAACGATTAATAGCTTTAGAGTTGGTTGAACCATTTAGATTAGAAACAAATACACACGCTTATAATGCAATTTGTCGAAAGACGTTACAACATTTTGAAGTTGACGATAGCAATCATGCTGTAGAAACCCTACAAGAAATTATTACCGTTATAAAATCTAATTTCACACAGCAGCCAGAGTATAATGGCAAGCTATCGGGGAAAGAAATTGACTGGTTTAATCAATTTGAAACATTTCGACATCACCAAAAAATACGTTTTTATGATGATTTACAATATGATTTGGTACAAGCCTTAAGCCAAAATAGTGACCTTATTCAGTTATTCCATAACAGACTTACTGAAATCATTGTTGATGAATATCAAGATATTAATCGCTGCCAACAAGCAATCGTTAAACTGTTAGCAGGTGATAAAGCTAACGTTATGGTGGTTGGTGATGTCAATCAGACTATTTATGAATTTCGTGGTTCCGATCCTAAGATCATGTTGAATGAGTTTAAGCAAGACTTTGTTGATCCAAATTATTACAATTTGTCCTATACATTTCGATTTGGACAAACGTTATCTGACATGGCAAATCATTTTATTGCCTATAACAACAACCGTTATCCTATCGACTGTCATTCGTTTAATAGCAAATCAACAACACAAATCAACTTTATTACTCGAGAAGTCTATCAGCCTGCTAAATTGATTAATCACTATATCAATAACAATTATTGTTCATTGAATAAAGTTGCTGTTTTAGTCAGGCAATATTCTCATGCTATTAAGACAGAATTGGATTTATTGAATCACAACATTCCATATCGAATTGAAGGATCAGAAAAAATATTATTTAATCCAATAATATTATCTATAATGGGTTACCTAAAATTAGCCGACAATGCAAAAGCATTAATAGATGATACAAACGAAAATCGATTAAAAATCATCGATGCCATATTTCAATATCCGGGCATGTTTATACCAAGGACAACAATAAAACTATTAATTGATAATTTATCCAGTAATCCACTCGACATTAATTTATTTCAAGATGTCAGTGATACCATTAAAAATAAACATAAAAAGAAATTACTCAATAAACGCGAAGATATTTGGAATTATGCTCTGGGGATATCTGAAACAGACAATGCTTTTCTTATATTAAAAGATCTCTACTATCAATTAGGTTATGAGCGATATTTTGATTTTACCAGCATTCGTAAGGAGGATGCTGAGTACAAAAAAGCATGCTTAAATAGCTTCATTGATTTCACTCATCTCAATCGATTTAATGTTGGTGAGCTATTGAGTTGGTTTAACGCACAACAACTTGTGAGTAAAGATCATATAGATAATAGCGTCCTCATTACTTCCATGCATCGAGCAAAAGGATTGCAATGGGATTGTGTCATCATTCCTGGTCTTTTCGATGGTAATGTACCATCAAAAGACATTGAAGATATTTCACTTGAAGCCGAAAGGCGTGTGTTCTATGTCGCCATTACTCGAGCAAGAAAGCAGTTATATTTAATTGGTGATAATGATGTGACAGAACTCGAACACTATTTTAATTCAAACAACAAAAAATTACCAACGACTCGCAAGTCATCACCCTTTATTTATGAATGTGGTAATACTTTATTACAAGGCAATATAAATGACAAACAAGCCGTCTCTACAGTATTTTGAAAAAAATCAAAAAAATAAAATTAAAATAATGAGATTAATATCATCAATAAGAGTTAAATTATGGGTTATATTGATTGTGAAAAACAAAACGCACAAACTGAGCTTGTTGCAAGCGAGGAAAACACTTTGTTTGCTAAATACTAATGTATTTAGGGTAACGCCTGTAAAATTTTTCACCTGCATTCGAAAAATTAATGCCCTAACTTTTGAAGAAGTACTATGGCTAAGTTTTAAAGAAAGAGGATATCGCGTCAGGCATAATAAAGCGCATACGGGTGATGGTGGCTTTTTTATTCATACTGGTAAAACCGGTAGGGTATCTTATAAAAATTTAAATAAAGATATTGTGTTGATTATTGGCGAAAAACTACATCAATTCATCACACAATGCTTATAGGTGGGTTAAATATGATGATATTTAATAAAATTAGATAATTTGCAATATTGGAGTAACATAATGAATTTAAAAAACAATAATGACCTTAGTCAATTAATGAACGTGATTAATGATAATATAATAAATTTAGCTAAAATTATTACGCTTTTTGATACTATCGATTTAGCTTTAATTAAAGAACTAGCGTGGCAATTAAATTTACTACTTAAACTATCTTGTGAAGATGATCCATTAAAAGATTACTTAAATTACTGATGGTGCAATCAATGCAATTTGTAATATGAAGGAATATTGAAATGAATATTTACAAAATAGAACATCAATATGAATTTAATCCAACAGATTATTTCATTAGACCGGATCTAAGCTATCAAGATATAGTTTCGATTTTAGATTATCTTATTGATTATTTAGTTGAACATAATATTATTGATTGGAATGATGATACCCGCTACTTTGAATCACCTTATGTCATCCAACAATTGTTGATATGTTTAGTACCTTCAATTCATGTTCCAGTAAGTGTGTATTATTATGAATTAATAAATGTTTATGAGGTTTTCAATTATTTTCAAGAAACCTCTTGCGATACAAACAAACTCAAAATTTTATTAGGGGTTCATTATAACAATATCGATAATATTCGCTCAGCCTACCAATTGTCATTAAATCGTTATATACGTTTAAATTTAGGATAAAGCGAAAAATTATGATATGAGAGCATTTGAGCTACTACAGATCCATGTATGATTTTACTATGTTTTACCAGGATTCCAGCCGGATTACCATTTTACGATAAATTAATTAACTCTTTTTTTGGTCAATTTTTTTCGCCACTTTGGGTGGATCGACATAAGCGGCGGGATCTTTCATTCGATATTCTAACTAATGAACATCTATTCATATGAATTGACATCAATACCTTGTGATAGTAATCTCTATGCTATGGATGATCAATATTTTCAAAAAGTTGCCAATACATTTCGTATGCTAAGCCAACCAAACCGCTTGAAAATTATGTGGTTATGTCTTGAGCAGTCTCTTTCTGTCAGCGACATCATGACAAAAATGAAAACGCTTTCACAATCATTAATAAGTCATCATTTAAAACTATTAAGAGAAGCTAATTTAATTCATGCCACTCGTGACGGTAAACGTGTACTTTATCATGTGAAAGATGAATGTGCTCGCTGCATCATTCGGGATGTTATTGCGCATACCAAAGATAAACATAAAGGAAAAAATAATAATGAAAATTAGATTAGCACCAAGATTACTCAGTTTTTTAATGATAGTAACTTGGTGTTTTTTTGTGACAACTATTCAAGCAAGCTCGATGTTTACCTTTAATCGTGCTTGGTCAATTGCAAAACGATATAGCCCGCTACTAAAATCAGCTCATGCTTCTATTCGCTCAGCAAATGGGCAGCTAATCCAGTCACTCACTTATCCAAACCCTTCACTCAGTGTATCAGCTGAAAATATAGCGGGTAGTGGAGAATATCAAAATTTTGAATCGGCAGAGACCACGGTGCAAATAGCACAGCCGATCCCTTTAGGTGGTAAACGTATTGCCAACCAAAATGTTCAACATGGCTTGGTTCGATTGAGCCGAGCAACGTTATTAACGGCACAATCAAAATTATATATTCTTTTAGGTGAGCGATATGTGAATGTTCTTTATGCTCAAAACTGGCTACATTCAACGGATAAATTAGTCCGTATCAATGGGAGCATTGTTATTACCTTAAAAAGAAAACTACACGCCGGTAGCGGATCGCCTCTTGATTTGTTAACCGCTCAAATTCAATTATCACAAGCAAAAATAGCAAGAACGATTGCCTATCAAAAATTGCATGCCGCATGGAGACGATTAACGCTGTTAATGGGGCGCAAAAAATTAAAATATCATAACGTCATTGATAAGGGGCTACCTCATTATCTTGCGTCATATTCAACGTTATATCGCTCACTGATGAGTAGTCCCACTTGGAAAGCTCAAGTTATTGAGTCAGATGTTGCTTACAAACGGATTATTTTAGCAAAAAAACAAATCTGGCCCGATCTTACGGTGGCAATTGGCACGAGACATTTTGCTGATACCCATGATAACAGTTTAGTTGCCGACTTTTCACTGCCAATACCGATCTATGATCTTAATCAGGGTAATGTTGTTAGTCGATTAGCAGAGTATAATGCGGCCTTATTTAATCAACGACAAGTTTTAATTGAATTAAAAAGTCAACTCGTGACTTTATTTCAGATAGCTCAATCAGCTCAATTTCAAGCGCGTTTAATTTACCATCAAATATTACCAAAAGCTCAACAAGCAGTAACGATGGCTAAGCAAGGTTACTTTCAAGGGAAATATCCTTATGTTACGTTAGCTAACGCACAAGCAACGCTATTAAACGCAGAAAGAGAGTATTGGCAAGCGCACGCTAATTTTGATAAGACATTAGTTGAAATAAATGGTTTGCTTGGAAAAGGATCACACTAGGGGAAGCATATGAACAAATCTGTTGTTGTTAGTTTTATAATTGCGTTGATGCTAACAATGGGTATCGCTATTGCTAGTGGAAGTCACGATAACGATCATGAGCATCATCTTCAAAATGAAGAACAACATAAAACGCACTCTAATGAAACGACTAAAGAGCATAAGAACCAATCTGACGATACACATGATGAACACGCTGAAGAAAACAACATTATTTATTTATCACCTGATGCATTAAAATCAAATCATATCGAAGTGTCCACAATAAAATCTCAACTCATTGAACAAACATTACCAGTTTATGGAAAAATAGTACCTGAGCAAAATAAACAAGTCGCCATTTATCCTCGATTTACAGGTGTTGTAAAATCACTTGCTTTTCAGTTGGGTGACTATGTTAAAAAAGGCGATGTGCTTGCCGTTATAGAGAGTAATGAAAGTTTGCAAAACTATTCTGTTAAAACACCTTTAGCGGGGACATTAATCCAACAACATGTGAATGTTGGAAAATTAGTGAAACCTGAGCAACCTATTTATGAATTAGCCGATCTATCGACAGTCTGGGTTGAGCTTTCAATTTATCGAAAAGACGCCCATCGTGTTGCTAAAGGTGATAGGATTTATGTAACTGCCGAAGGTAAAAACAAGAAAAAGATTAAGAGTGTTATTCATTATATATCACCAATTGGTAATGAACATACCCAAAGTATCATTGCTCGAGCTTCGCTCGCTAATCCTCATAATCAATGGATCCCTGGACTCTATGTTGATGCAACGGTTGTTGTTGATGCTAAAAATGTTCCCGTTGCGGTCACCCGTGATGCTGTTCAAGAGGTCGATGGTGAAAAAGTGGTATTTGTCGAAAATAAAGCTAATTATTTTGAAGCAGAACATGTCACGTTGGGTGTTGGTGATGATAAATTTGTTCAGATAAAAGCGGGGTTAAAAAGCGGAATGCGCTACGTGTCAAAAAATAGTTTTATTTTAAAAGCAGAGCTTGAAAAAAGTAGTGCTGGGCATTCCCATTAATCATAGGAACTATGATGATAGAACGGATTTTACAATTTTCTCTTAAACAACGTTGGCTTATTTTATTAGCTATCCTTGGGATTATCGTTTTAGGGATTTATAATTTCACACGACTCCCTATCGATGCTGTCCCCGATATCACTAATGTGCAAGTACAGATTAATACAGAAGCAACCGGTTTAACCCCTTATGAAGTGGAGCAACGGATCACCTATCCTATTGAAGTGGCAATGAGTGGTTTGCCTAAATTAGATTATACACGTTCGCTTTCGCGCTATGGGTTATCGCAAGTTACCGTTGTATTCAAAGATGGAACCAATATCTATTTTGCTAGGCAATTAATCACTGAACGATTGCAATCAATAAAAAGCCAATTGCCTGATGGCATTGAACCACAGCTTGGGCCAATCTCAACGGGATTAGGTGAGATTTTCATGTATACGGTAACAGCAAAGCCCGACGCGATAAATGAAAAAGGGAAACCGTATACACCGATGCAATTACGCACGATCCAAGATTGGATTATTCGGCCACAATTGCGAAACCTTCCAGGAGTTGCAGAGGTAAATGCTATTGGTGGTTACGAAAAACAATATCAAGTTACCCCTGATCTTAAAAAATTGATCCAATATGGCGTAACATTACATGATATTGAGCAAGCATTAGAAAAGAATAATGATAATATGGGGGCTGGTTATATTGAGCAACACGGTGAGCAATTTCTAATTCGTATACCGGGGCAATTAAAAACAGAGCAAGCAATAGGTAATGTTGTTGTTCGTTCACATCGCGGTGTCAGTCTTCGTATCTCTGATTTAGGAAATGTCACCATTAGTCATGCGCTTCGCAGTGGCGCGGGAACAAGTGCAGGACATGAGGCAGTCATTGGAACGGTTTCAATGTTAATGGGCGATAATAGCCGCGTCGTTGCAAAAAGAATTGCAAAACGTTTAAAAGAGATTAATAAAACATTGCCAAAAGGTGTTATTGCAACCCCTGTTTATAATCGCACGCAATTAGTAAATGCAACAATAAATACAGTTAAAAATAATTTACTAGAAGGCGCATTATTAGTTTGTGTCATTTTATTTTTATTTCTAGGGAATATTCGTGCGGCTTTAGTCACCGCTGCTGTTATTCCACTGTCAATGCTGATGACAATTACAGGGATGGTGCATTATAAAATCAGTGCCAATCTAATGAGTATGGGCGCATTGGATTTTGGCTTAATCGTCGATGGCGCAGTGATAATTGTTGAAAATTGTATTAAACAGTTAGGAATACAATCCCATGGTTTATCATTACCATTAAAAGAAAGACTCAGTATTACCTTATCAGCAAGTCAGGAAGTCATTAAGCCTAGCTTATTTGGTGTTTTAATTATTACCATTGTCTATATTCCAATCCTAACGTTAAGCGGTGTAGAAGGAAAAATGTTTATACCAATGGCGCAAACGGTTATTCTAGCCTTGCTCTCGGCACTTGTATTATCCCTGACCTTTGTACCTGCCGCGATTGGGATATTTTTAACAGGAAAAATAACAGAAAAACCCAACCTCATTGTTCGAAGTTGTCAAAAGATTTACAAACCTAGCCTACGTTTGAGTTTGAAATCACCTTGGATAAGTTTAATTATTGCCATTGTTATTGTAATTATTGCAGCGTTGGTTGCATCAACGATGGGTGGTGAATTTGTTCCAAGTTTGGATGAAGGTGATATTGCCCTTCATGCCATGAGAACGCCATCGACCAGCCTAACGCAATCAGTAAAAATGCAAGAACTTGTAGAAAAAAGGTTGTTAAAATTTCCTGAAGTGAGCCATGTGTTCTCGAAAATTGGCACCGCTGAAGTGGCTACCGATCCAATGCCACCGAATGTGGCTGATACCTTTGTGATTTTAAAACCAAGAAGTCAGTGGGCAAATCCCAAACTTTCAAAATTAGAACTCATCCATCAACTACAAACCGCATTAAAGCAATTACCGGGTAATAATTATGAATTCACTCAACCGATCCAGATGCGATTTAATGAATTGATTTCTGGTGTTAGAAGTGATGTTGCGGTTAAAATATTTGGTGATGATATGAAAGTATTACTTGAAAATGCTAATAAAGTAGCCGCAATATTAAAACAAATCAAAGGATCTGCTGATGTCAAAGTAGAGCAGGTAACCGGATTACCGACAATAACCATTCATGTCGATCGCCAGCTATTAGCGCGTTATGGTTTAACCATGTCACAAGTTCAAAATACCATAGCAACAGCACTCGGTGGCAGAGAAGTGGGTAAAATTTATCAAGGCGACAGGCGTTTTGATTTGACTGTTCGTTTATCAGACAAAGCGAGAAAAGATAAAAATATATTAAGAAAAATATACATTGACTTACCACTTAATGACGATGGTAATCGACATTTCATTCCACTTAATGAAATCGCAACATTCACCGTAAAAGCTGGCCCCAATCAAATTAGTCGAGAAAATGGTAAACGTCGAATCGTAGTGACTGCGAATGTAAGAGGCAGAGATTTGCGATCGTTTGTTGATGCAGCACAAGTCAAAATTGATAAATTGTTATCACTACCGAGTGGCTATTGGATCACCTGGGGTGGACAATTTGAACAGTTAGCGACTGCAACAAAACGATTAATGATTGTTGTCCCCATTGTATTAATATTAATTTTTGTACTACTGTTCATGTCATTGAGTAGTGTGCTCGATAGTATCATCGTTTTTACCGGTGTTCCCTTGGCGTTAACAGGTGGCGTATTTGCACTGTTGTTGCGTGGTATTCCGTTATCAATTTCAGCAGGTGTGGGCTTTATCGCATTATCCGGTGTCGCAGTATTAAATGGCCTTGTGATTATAACCTTTATCAAAAATCTTGTTCAGCAAGATGTCCCTATCAAAGAGGCTGTCTTTCAAGGTGCGCTACAACGATTACGCCCAGTATTAATGACAGCACTCGTTGCATCGCTTGGTTTTATTCCGATGGCAATATCCACGGGTACGGGTGCAGAAGTACAACGCCCATTGGCAACTGTCGTTATAGGCGGAATAATTTCATCAACATTACTCACGTTGTTTGTTTTACCTTGCTTGTATTATCTAACGCATAACAAACGACATAAAAAAATGACGATAAAAAATAAGGATAATAATGACTGATTGTTGTAATGGTGAAACAGTTGAAGTGAAGTATTGGCGTGTTTTATGGATTGCCTTATTGCTAAACTTGATAATGTTTATTATTGAAATTATCGTCAGTTGGTTTGCAGGCTCCATAGCAGTTTTTGCTGATGCAATGGATTTTCTAGGCGATGCAGGAAATTATGGCACAAGTCTTATTGCATTAAAGTATCATCCGCATTGGCGATCGCGAATTGCAATGGCAAAAGGGATCGTAATGGGGAGTTACGGTATTTTGGTTATTATTTTAGTTATTTTTGGACGGTCGATATTTAACTCTCCCAATGGGATCCTCATGATGTGTGTAGCATTATTAGCACTATTTGTTAATCTGTTTGTCGCCTATCTATTATATTATTTTCGCAAAGGCGATAGTAATATGTTATCTGTTTGGTTGTGTAGCCGAAATGATGCAAT
Organism: uncultured Legionellales bacterium; assembly: GCA_964352985.1. Taxonomy (GTDB): domain Bacteria; phylum Pseudomonadota; class Gammaproteobacteria; order JAHCLG01; family JAHCLG01; genus CAYGUK01. Next base: position 22,196 of record CAYGUK010000005.1, on the reverse strand, counting down.
TATCAATCTGCTTGTGTTATTTTCAGGCGCAACAATCACAATTACTCATCAAACGTGGCCTGATACGATTGTGGCACTGATTATTGGACTCCTTGGCATTAAAGCATCCTTTGCTGTGATCAAAAAAGCGTATCAAGAATTAAATGCTTAGATTTGATTTGTTACTTTAACAAAACAGTTCAAGGATCTGCTCTGTGAGAGGTAGGGTATAAAACATAAGTGTGCGTACTTATGGGTGGGCGTTAATAATTTTATCTAAATATATTCGGTGCTTAAATTATCTACATCTTTAAATATTAGTTAATTACTATGATATTATCAAATACATAATGACTGATTTTGTTTAATTTAACGAGGATCAAACTAGATATCGCCTAGTAAAGGACAAAGGAATGAAAAAAAAGCTCTTAATTTTGTTAATTATTATTTTTGCAGTCTTGCTAGGCATGTGGATCCAATACACTTTCAATCAACCAACTCAAAACAATACGCCATCAGCAACGATAAAAAAGAAAATTAAATATTGGGTTGCACCAATGGATCCCAATTATCGACGGGATAAACCAGGTAAATCACCGATGGGCATGGATCTGGTTCCCGTCTATGAGAACCCACTAACTGATGAACAGGGTTCATCAATAAAAATCTCTCCCACTGTCGTTAATAACATTGGTGTGAAAATTTCAACGGTTAAAATGATGGACTTGCCTCGTCTAATCAACACAGTAGGTTACGTTAGCGTTGACGAAAACAATATTTTCCATGTCCACAGTTTATTATCAGGCTGGATCAAACAATTAAATGTTAAAACAACCGGTGAATACATCAAAAAAGGACAATTACTTTATGCTATTTATTCACCAGAAATTATCAACGCTCAAGAAGAATATCTCCTAGCCTTAAGTGGTAGAAATAAAATTATTATTGATGGCGCAAAACAAAAATTGCAAGCACTAGGGATGTCACTTAATCAGATTAATCTCGTGAAAAAAAATAATCGCGCGGATCAACTTGTTAACATCTATGCAAAAACAGACGGCATAATTGCTAAGCTATCCATTCGTGAAGGCATGTATGTGACCCCTGATAAAGAAATAATGTCAATTGAAAATCTTTCCCATATTTGGATTATAGCCGATGTTTTTGAACGCCTTGCAACATGGTTTAACGTTGGCGATGATGCAAAAGCAAGTTTAGATGCCTATCCTGGAAAAGTCTGGGCGGGTAAAGTCGATTTTATATACCCAACACTTGATAGGAAAACACGCAGTTTAAAAGTCCGTTTAGTTTTTCCAAATCCTGACTTAAGCCTCAAACCTAATATGTTTGCAAATATTACCATTTTGGGTAAACCAATTCATAATACAATAGGGATCCCAACATCAGCATTAATAAGAACAGGTGACGGTGATCGCGTGATTATTGCATTAGGCGATGGAAAATTTACAACACAATCAGTCACTATTGGTATTGAATCGGGTCATTATTATCAGATCACTCGTGGACTAAAAGCGGGTGATAAAGTTGTGACCAGCGCACAATTTTTAATTGACTCAGAAGCGAATACTTTAGCAAGTCTTAAAAGAATGAATAGCGACCAACATCAAAAATCATCAACAAAGCCCATAGAGTTAATCGGAATGGGGAAGGTGACAAAAATAAATCGTGAAAATCGCACCATCACCTTAGATCATGAGCCAATTAAAGCGATCAATATGCCGGCGATGACGATGACGTTTACGGTTGCTAACAAGGTCGATCTCAAGCGTGTTAACGTTGGCGATAACATTCATTTTGTAATGAAACATTGCGCTAATGATCATTACGAATTGACGATGATCCATGTGATAAAAGATGAAACTCATTCACATTAAGGGATAATAATGATTGAAGCTATCATAAATTGGTCGATTAAAAATCGTTTTTTAATATTGATCGCAATGATTGTCATGATAGCGATTGGAATAGATACTTTATATCACACGCCAGTTGATGCAATTCCTGATCTTTCCGATGTGCAAGTCATTGTAAAAACATCATATCCGGGGCAAGCACCGCAAGTGGTCGAAGATCAAGTCACTTATCCACTTGCGACTGCCATGCTTGCCGTACCCGATGCAAAAACAGTCAGGGCATTTTCTTTTTTTGGTGATTCTTATGTTTATGTGATTTTTAAAGATGGCACCGATCCCTATTGGGCGCGATCGCGCGTATTGGAATATTTAAATCAAGTGTCGAGTCAATTGCCCGCAAACGCCAAACCAGAACTAGGCCCAGATGCAACGGGGGTTGGTTGGATTTATCAATATGTGTTAGTCGACAAAACACACTCTCATGATTTAAGCGAATTAACCAGCCTACAAAATTGGTTTTTAAAATTTGAATTACAAACTGTCAAAGGTGTTGCGGAAGTGGCAACGGTTGGCGGTATGGTGAAACAATTTCAAGTTGTGGTTGAGCCTAATAAATTACGCGCATTTAATATTTCACTTAATCAAGTCAAGAAAGCAATCTTAAATGCCAATACCGAAACCGGCGGCTCAGTGGTTGAAATGGGTGAAGCAGAATATATGGTGAGAACCAATGGTTATATTCAAAAGATAGCTGATCTTGACAATATTCCGTTAGGTGTCAGTGAGCATGGTACACCGATCTTACTGTCTGATATTGCGAGAGTTCAATTAGGCCCCAAATTACGACGCGGGATTGCTGAATATAATGGAATAGGTGAAACCGTTGGCGGCACTATTATTATGCGACAAGGTGGCAATGCACTTGCCACTATTAAAGCGGTAAAAACAAAACTAGCGGAATTACAAAAAAGTTTACCACAAGGTGTCAAAATTGTTGAAACCTATAACCGCGCAACATTAATTAAAAAAGCGATCCACTCTTTAAGTGCAAAATTAATTGAGGAATGTATCGTCGTCATGCTCATTTGTTTACTCTTTTTATTTCATTTTCGATCCTCGTTAATTATTGTCATTAGTTTACCAGTAGGCATATTGATAGCGTTTATTGTCATGCGAGTTCAAGGGATCAACGCCAATATAATGTCTTTAGGTGGAATAGCAATCGCCATTGGTGCGATGGTTGATGGGGCCATTGTGATGATAGAAAATGTTCATCAACACAAGGCACGCGATCCAAATTGTGATCACTGGACATTAATTAAAATAGCGAGTATTGAAGTTGGACCACCTTTATTTTTCTCGTTATTGATCATTACGTTGAGCTTTTTACCCGTGTTTAGCTTACAAGCACAAGAAGGGCGATTATTTAGTCCGCTTGCATTTACCAAGACTTATGCGATGGCAGCTGCTGCGATACTTTCTATTACATTGGTGCCAGTATTAATGGGGTATTTGATCCGAGGTAAGATTATCAGTGAAAATAAAAATCCATTGAATCGTTTTTTAATGATGCTTTATCGGCCAGTGATTAATGTAACACTAAACTATCCAGTGACCTTATTAGTCTTAACTCTGGTTTTTGTTATTGCAAGTTTATGGCCATTAACGCATTTAGGCACTGAATTTATGCCAAATCTTGACGAAGGTGATTGGATGTATATGCCAACAACGTTACCCGGTGTCTCTATTGGTAAAGCACAGCAAATATTGCAACAGACCGATAAATTAATTAAAAGTGTACCCGAAGTAAAATCCGTTTTCGGTAAAATTGGGCGAGCAAACACAGCAACCGATCCAGCACCGTTGACGATGATAGAAACAGTGATCCAATTTAAACCACAATCACAATGGCGAAAAGGCATGACGAAAGAAAAATTAAAAGAAGCGTTAAATAGAATCGTCAAATTGCCAGGGATCACGAATGCGTGGGTTATGCCTATTAAAACTAGGATCGATATGTTAGCAACAGGCATTAAAACGCCTATTGGAATAAAAGTTTCCGGCCCTTCGTTAACCGAAATTGAAAAAATAGGTGGGGAAATAGAAAGACTATTAAAACCTTTATCTGGCACATTATCAGTTTATGCCGATCGCGCCGCAGGTGGACGCTATATATCAATTGATATTGATCGCAAAAAAGCCGCACGCTATGGTTTATCGATTAAAGACATTAATCAAGTGGTGCAAACGGCTATTGGTGGTATGACCATTAGTGAATCAGTTGAAGGGCGAGAGCGCTACCCCATCAATTTACGTTATCCACAAACTAACCGCGATTCATTGCAAGCAATCAAGTTACTACCCATCGTAACATCATCAGGTGCTAATATACCACTGGCTGATGTGGCAACAGTGTCTATCACTAATGGTCCGCCTGTGATCAAAAGTGAAAATGCGCGATTAACGGGGTGGGTATTAATCGATATTGATAATATTGATATTGGACAGTATATAAAAACTGCAAAAAATGTATTAGCTGAAAAATTATCATTACCCCCAGGTTATAGTTTAACGTGGTCAGGCCAATATGAATATATGATGCGGGCAAAAGCAAAGTTAATGCGAGTGGCTCCTTTAACATTATTAATTATTTTTGTTTTACTGTATCTTAATTTTAAATCAGTGAAAGAAGTCTTGATTATTTTACTGACACTTCCTTTAGCCTTAACCGGTGGTGTATGGTTGCTATATAGTCTTGACTATAATCTATCGGTTGCAGTAGGCGTTGGTTTTATAGCACTAGCAGGGGTTGCTGTTGAAATTGGTGTGTTAATGTTGACGTATTTAAATCAATCACTGGTGGCAGAAGAAGAAGCAACACCACAATTATCTTTAGCACAGTTAAAACAAGCCGTAATAGAAGGTAGCTTATTGCGTGTTCGGCCAATTGCTATGACAGTGCTTTCAATTGTTATCGGTTTATTACCAGTGATGCTTGGTCATGGCGTAGGATCAGAAGTGATGAAGCGGATCGCAGCACCCATGGTCGGTGGAATGATCAGCGCATTGCTTTTAACGTTGATTGTGATCCCGGCAATTTATTATTTATGGAAACGACGTGCGTTAATGATTAAACGCTAGAGGCTTGTGTTAATAATCGTTGTCGCTGAGTTGAGTCATGCTCTGTAAATAATGTTGGCTGGCAGCTTGTTAAGAACTGTTTTAATGTTTCAACTGAAACGCTACCGAGTCCCATGCCACCCATCATGCGCACATAACGTAAAAAGAAATGAGCAACATCTTGCTGTGGCATAAGTGGTAATGCCATAGTAAGTGTGCCAATGGTTAACATCGCTGTTTCATCTGCCATGGTAAATATTATTTCTGTTTTTGTGTGTCTTGTCGTTAATGCTTTATCAGCCAGATTACCGACAATGGGAATGGTTTTAACTAAGGCTTTACTCATAGGATTATCGCGCCAATCTGATACTAAATCTTCTTGAGTCTGATCTACAATCTGCTCGCCAATGCTGTAAACAATGTTTCTAGTATATGCCACAAGAAACATCATCAATAACATTTTGCCATAAACAATACCATAGTCTATATGGGAATTCATATCCATCTCTTGCATATTCTTATGTGATCCCATCATAAATTCAGGATCGATGGTGTGAATTAATTTATTAATTGCCGCCATGCTACCTAAAAGCATAGTTTCTCGAATGAGTTTTCGTTTCGGTTGCTCGTGAAATAGTGCACCAATAAAGGGAACTTTTGCTAATATTTTTTTTACATAACCCAGCATATCGATCCTTATTATTATTATTATTAGATGATCTTGAGTTAATCATTAACCCTTAGGTGAAAGTCAAGTCACAGTGATGTTCATGCTTTTATCATCATAATTATTTGATGAAATGATAAAAGCATGATGTGAAAGAATAATAAATGTTATTAAGCTTGTCCAATCCCTGCATCACGCAATGCTTGTTCATTCGGACCTTTTCCCTGACAACAGGTTGCTAGTTTGCCATCAATGACAACAGCGGGCACACTGTGGACACCTAAGGATTTTGCCCGTTTAGCAACGTCTTGTGAATGCATGTCTAACACTGAAATCTCACAAGATGGGCAAGCAATTTTGTTTACAAGATCAATTGTTTCTTGACAAGCTGGACAGCCAGCACTAAATATTTCAACTTTACGTTTGCTCATGTTAAATACTCCTATATTAATTCAACAGTTAACAGTGTAAACTCTCTACCATCGTTGAGAGTCAACCTTTATTGACGACAACAATTCGTTTTCTTTTTAGGAAAACTATTCCAAATACTTGCGAGAAGTAAAATTAAAATGCCAAGGTAAAGAATGGCATTAAGATGTAAAACAAATTTACCCAATACAATAATAATCGCGGCAACTATTCCTAAATATAATGGATAGTACCCACGACGTGAGGTGGCTTTATAATATAATGTAAATAATGCGATTAATAAAAAACCAATCATCAGTGGTAATAAATAGGGTGTGTAATTGGTAAATGAAATTCCGAAGGTACTTAATAATCCAGCATAGGCAGGCCAGCATAATGGGCAAGTGAGTTTTGGTAATAAGGCAATAAAAATGCTGGGTAGAGTAGCGACTAACGATTTTAATGAAAAGAGTTGTTTTTTAGTTTTCGATTTTGTATTAGCTTCATTTAGTTTTTTACTGATAGTAGCAATTGTTGGAATAGGGGTAAGCTTCCCTGTCTGGTCATCTTGATAAATTCGACAGCAGTTATTTGATGTGGGCTTCTCACCAACAATATCTTGCCCATTGATTAATAGTGTTGGAGAGCCATATTGTTGCACATAATTGGGTGAATCAGGCGCATTGCGATCCCATTCTTGCCATTTTGCCGTGAGTGCTGTTTTGGCAAATGCCTTCAAGAGATTTTCTCTTGTTGCATCTACATTTGGACAGGCTAGATCGTAAATGAGTTCAACTATCATCATTTTCCTCTATTATGTCGTTTTCGTTGAGTGCTTCTAAGATAGGGCAACCATTAATTGCCTTTTTACTATCACAATGTTGATATAACGATGATAATGCCGTTTTAATTTTCATTAATGCTTGTATTTTTTGTTCAACAGATTGTAGTTTTTTATAGGCACGTGCTTTAATTTGTTTGCAAGTGGCGGAAGAATTATTCTGTAGTTGAGTAAGTTCTGCTATTTCATCTAATGTGAAACCGAGTTGCTGCGCATTTTTAATAAATCGCAATTTTACGATGGTATCTTTCGTATATAATCTGTAGCCAGCCTTAGTGCGAGAGTCTGGTATGACTAACTGATTTTTTTCATAATAGCGAATTGCAGTAATGCTCGCGCCTGAGCCTTTGGCCAATTCACCGATTGTAATCAAACTCATATCGTGAACTCACAAGTTTGTATAATCACATTATACATTAACATCATTCTATTTATATAAAGTATAAACCCTAAACCTAAGTAGAGGGTCAAGTAAATAAGGTAATAAATTTCTAGGTTGAATTTATGATTATAACTTAATATTTCATAGTAATATTATTCTAAGAAGTAGAGATTTATGCTAGAGTAGGGTGAAACTGCCAGTGATCAAGGATGAACTGTATAATGCTCAAAGGCCCATGCCCGAAACATGAAGTAATAAAGCCATTATTTCTGATGTCAGATGATAGCTTTGATATTGGCAAGCAAATCATTTCATTTGCTAAAGATGATTATAACAAAGCCATTGGTGAATCATTAATCGATGCAAAGAATGATGCTGATGCAATTTCTTCATTTTTACTAGAGTTTCGTGACTCACCATTGACCTTAAAATCTTATGCTAAGGAAATCGAGCGATTATTATTATGGTGCATCCACATAGCCCATTTAAATATATCCAGTTTAAGGCGAAATGATTTAGTGGAGTACCAACATTTTTTAAAAAATCCTCAACCTAAATTAGTTTGGGTCGGTGCTAAAGCTGCTAGACGACTTCAAGATGATACTGCCAACCCTAAATGGAGACCGTTTGCTAAAGCATTAAGCCAAACGACTATTAATAAAGTCACAACAATTCTTGATTCTTTTTTTAATTATTTAGTGCAAACCAATTATTTAACGGGTAATCCCTTAGCGGTTGAGCGTCGACGGAAACGGCGTAACAAACAAAAATCACAATTAATCGATCGCTACTTAGAATTAGATGAAATAGAGGCAATAATAAACGCATTAAATGATTATGCTATTAAAAATGAATCACACGCTTTTCAAGTAGCTCGCGCACGCTATATTATCTTACTGTTACTCTATACTGGGCTTCGCATTAATGAAGCAGCCACTCATCGTATGGGACATTTTATACAGCGTGAAGATAAATGGTTTTTAAGAGTGACTGGCAAAGGTAAAAAACTAAGAGAAATTCCAGTCCCTGATGATTTATTAAGTGCTTTAATTGATTTTAGGCGGTTTACTGGGTTACCCTCCGCTGAACCAAAATTTAGAGAAAGGACACCGCTTATTCCAATGCAAAATATGAAACAGCCTATCAGCACTCGTCGCATTGACCAAATAATTAAATGGGCATTTAATTTAGGTGCTACCCAATTTGATGTCGAGCAACCACGACGCGCATCTAAGCTAAGACAAGCCTCAGCCCATTGGTTACGTCATAGCTATGTAACCTTCTTATTAGATTCAGGTGCACCGTTAAAAGTTGCGCAAGAAAATGCAGGCCATAGCGATATTGGTACTACCATGCATTATCGTCACATTGCACAAACCGATCGTCATAATGCGACTCAATCATTATCATTAACAAAATTACGAAAAATAAAGGCTTTAGAAGAATGACACGATTAACTATTTTAGATGATAATGAACAAATTGAATTTGATGCGCCACCGACTTTATCAGCAGAGACAAAAGCCCTAGCTTTTGCTATCGATAAACCATTATCACAACAATTAAAAAAACTACGCGGCGCAACGAATAAAGTCGGATTTTTATTGCAGTACGCTTACTTTAAAGCAAGTAGACGTTTTTTCACAATTAAAAAATTTCGCCTAGAGGATATTGACTATGCGAGTAAATTACTCAACATCCCACATTATCGTGTCGATTTAGGGAACTATAAAAATACCACACCAAAAAAACATCGTGGCAAAATATTAACACTCTTTAACTGTAAATCCTTTCAGCAAGAAAAAAACTGGGTTGAAAAAGAAATAGCGTTGAAAGTTCAACAAGTGATCGAGCCAAAAGCAATTTTTTTTGATGTGTTGCATCAATTACATCATCATAACATTGAGATCCCAAGTTATAATACCTTAGCTGAATTGATTTCACACTATTATTATGATCATGAAAAACGATCGCTTGATACTATTGATAGTCACTTAAAAGATAATCAAAAAATAGTGCTCGATGCCCTTCTTGTTACTAAGAATCATCAGCATCAAACAACTTTATCCCGATATAAAGTGATTAATCAATCTTTACAACCTAAAACTATTCACAATAGTATTAAAACATTCCGATCATTAAGTGAGCTAACCATACCACTAAGGCCACTGATAAATGCATTGTCACTGACACCACAATCATCAGAGTATTATGCAACTTGGGTAAAAAAGGCGAAACTATCTCAGTTAAAACAATTCAATGATGATCGTAAACGTTATCTTTATCTTGCCGCTTTCCTACAACATCAATATTATATGAGACAAGACAACTTTGTTGATATATTTTTACGTTCAGTCAGAACTGCTATCAATGCAGCGATCAGTAAATTGCGCGAAAATGATGGATTAACACGCTTTAAGCGCCGCAAAGCGATTAAGCATGTCACTACAAGCAACAAAAATTATCGCTCTCTGATAGATGCCATAACTGAAGTAACGCATTCAACTGTCTTAACGGATAGTGGTAAAGTAAATCGAATAGCAGAGTTATTAAGCGAGCATGAAAATAAACAAGATGCTAAAGAAAAGAAAAAAACTGTCATGCTAGAACAATCACTGGATAATTTGGCTAAAGATAAAGATTATTTTGATCACTTAGAAAAGCTCTCTAGAAAATTACAAGCTCGTGTTGCAGAGATTTTGAAAGTGCTCGTCTTTAATGAGGATAATTCATGTCCTACTTTATTAAAGGCAATACAGCACTATAAACAGAAAGATGGCAACATTAATGCTAGTGCTCCTCAAGATTTTTTGAATGACGATGAACGTGAAGCTTTAATCGATAACCACAATAACTTTAGAGTATCTTTATACAAAATACTTTTGTTCATGGCTGTTGCAGATAATATTAAGTCTGGCAAATTGAACTTAATATATTCATATCGGTATTTAGCAATTCAAGAGTATTTAGTTGATACAGCCACATGGAATAATGAACGAGATGAATTATTAACCTTAGCAAAATTAAATCAATTCTCCGATCCTGAAACGGTATTAAATGAACTTAAAGAAATGCTCGATGATAAATATCATACGGTTAATCATCGAATACTGAATAATTTAAATCCCCATTTTACTATCAGTGCTGAAGATCGTGGTGCTCTACATATAAAAACACCAGCACTTGATGAAAAAGAAACGAAACATATTTCAGCTTTCCTAAACCAAGTAGGTTATATTCCAATACTACAAGTGTTGACTGAAGTTGATAAAGTCGCACAATTTACGGGTGCTTTTACACACCATTCTGTCAAACATACCAAGTCTAAACCATCAAGCCAGCTGTTTTATGCCGGTATTATAGGACTGGGTTGTAATATTGGCGTGACTAAAATGGCTCAGATATCATCGGGTATTAATCAAAATACGATGAGTAATACTATTAATTGGTTTTTCTCATTAAAAAATATTTCAGCAGCAAATGAAAGCATTCGAGCCTTTATCAATCAACTAGCCCTACCCCATATTTTTGCTAATTCAAAAAATAAACGACATAGTTCGAGTGATGGTAGGAAAGTGGGTGTTGCGGTTGAAAGCTTATTAGCAACCTACTCTTTTAAATACTTTGGAAAAGATAAAGGTGTTAGCATTTATACGTTTATTGATGATAGACAAGTGTTGTTTCATCATAATGTGATGAGTGCATCTGAGCGAGAAGCAGCTTATGTCCTTGATGGTCTGAATAATATTAATTCACCAAAAATTGATATTCATTCAACCGATACACATGGCTATACAGAATTGATCTTTGGTGCCACACATCTTTTTGAGACAACTTTTGCGCCAAGAATTAAAAATATTTCGAGCCAAAAAATATATTCATTTCACTCTAAAAAATATTATCAAAATCGTGGTTATCAAATAATTCCTTCAAGACCAATTAGACAACATTTAATTATTAATCATTGGGAAGATATTTTAAGATTTATTGCCACGATAAAATTAAATAAGGCTAGCGCTTCACAATTATTTAAACGTTTAAGCTCTTATGCTAAAGACAATCCATTATATAAGGCATTAAAGGAATTTGGACGAATTATAAAATCATTATTTATACTAACTTATTATGATGATGTGCAATTACGACAACGAATTGAGAAACAATTAAATCGTGTTGAATCATCTAATAAATTCGCTAAAGCTATTTTTTATGCAAACAATAGTGAATTTAGACAAGCCGAACAACATGAGCAAAATATTGCTGTTGCGTGTAAAGTGCTTATTCAAAATAGTATTGTGTTGTGGAATTATTTATATTTATCACAGCTCTTAACTAACTGCTCTAATGAAAAAGAAAGAAATGAAATGATTTCATTAATCAAAGAAGGTTCGGTATTATCCTGGGCGCATGTCAATTTGCATGGTGAATTTGACTTCAAACGGAAGGCTGCCAATGAATCATTCTTTGATATAGCAAAAATATTGTCACTAAATATCAATAACTTATCATAACGAATGAAAGATCCCGCCGCTTATGTCAATTCACCCCACTTTGTCATTTATTTCAGCTATTTCTTTGATAAAAGCTTGCCAGCTAACAATTGCCAAATCATCAAGTTCATATCGTGTGAAGTCTTCAAGTTTTCGATACTCTGTTGGATCTTCGTAACAATAGATTCTCATTGCAACTTTATTATTATTGATTATGTGGTAAATCAGTTCACAATATTTACTATTAAGAATTTCCAGGAGACTATTGTTTTTATTATTAATTTCAATATTATTGAGTCTTTCAAAAAATTCAATATTATAATTCTTACTAATGTGTCGCTTCTTACCATGAAAGATATCATTTAAAAAATAACGTAAACCTCTTGTGCCACAATTTAAACCATGCTCACCAACACCATAGTGTCTAAAAAATAGTTGAGAGATTATCTTAAGTGGATTGGTCATCAAAAACAAAAAATATGGCCATAATAACGGTTTGAAAATTAAATAAAACTTTATGTAGTTAATAACTTTTTCATTATCTCTACACGTTATATATGAAGAAATAGATTTATAGCTGAAATAAAATAATCCAGCTACATATATTATAAAAACCCAGCTCCAGAATGACATGATAATCACGCAAAATGAAATAATTATAAATTAAATTACTCTCTACTTAAACGTATAATTTCCTACAAAACGTAACAAGTAGATAAATATCAAGTAATTTACAGATATATCATAACTATTTTGGCCTAATTCGTTGAATCGAAATATCGGCAAGTGAATCCACATTGATCCACCGCTTACCATTCTCCTTACCTTTACATGTAGAATGAATAATAACATAAGTGTTTTTCAGAGTTTTATTCTCTTTAAATCGATATCGTTTAGCTAATTTTTCTCTGATCGCTTCATCAATAATAATTATGACTTGATTACTATAATCTTGATCGGTATTAATATATTGATAGCCAGATGAGATTGTTGAAATTTTTCCCCAATAGCAACGACTGAATTTTTGTGTTGTTGCTTGCTCTAATCGAATAAAATAGTTCGAGACATTAAACTCGAGATACTTATCACCTATGTCCGCTTTAACCTTCACTTTTTTTTGTAATTTCTCTAATTCATCATGTACCAACAAAATTAATATGCGTTTTAATGAAACACCTGTATAACAACGTTTAGCCGGTTCTTTCGAATGATAATCACGTGGTGTTTGACTACGAATAACTATTTTACCTTCATCAGACTCATCTTCCTGCTGAAAGGTTTGGTCTTCGTCATCATGAGTCGTTGGTGAAAACACCACCTTGAAAAAATCCGTCTCTTGAATAGCTTTTTGAACGTCATTAATTATATGTCTTATTTCTTCTGTTGCATCGTCTATTGATAAAATCGTTACTTTAGAACAGTTTTTATCATGCCTCTTTTTAACGCGCGTTTTAAAATGAGCATTTGTGCCACTATCGGAGCGAGTAAAAAAAGTCATTTGCACGCCACAATCGGGACAGAAAAAATGATCACGCATCATTTTAATTTCATCATCTGAACGAGAATCAACCCACAACGCATCAACGACTTGACTATCACCATCTTGAATATAATTAACTCTATACACTGTTTTTGACCTGCATTCTATTCATCTGGTTTAATTCGTTTCGTTTTAGCGCTACGATGGCGCGCCTTTAACTCAATATCAATATAATGATCAGTAATCGCACTTGAACTATGACCTGCGTCATCTCTGACATGCTCACGAGGTCTTATTTTAACATCTTCTGATATTCCTGTGTGCCTCAGCCAATGGACTGTTACATCTAATAAAGCATCGGCTTCTTCTGTTTGATTATCCGCCTTAAGCAAATCACTTGCCTCATCAAAACACAACTGTACTAGTCTACGGACATAAGTCGTGCTCGTGATTGGCCCATGGCCTTTTGACTTTGGCAATAAAGGACTTTGATCGGCAGGCGAGGGTAGTGGCGATAACCCTAAATATTTTCGCCATTGTTTAAGTGCTTTTAACATAGCATTACTCACAGCGATTTGACGTTTTTTATTACCTTTACCCACAGTAACAAACCACCAATTATTATATTGATCGCGATAAAAATCGCACATTTTTGGCGACCATCGTTCACTTGATACCAGCTCTGAAATTCGCAAATACATGCCAAATAGGGCATTCATCATAAAAAGTGTTCGTTGATGTAACTCAGGATTGGTTTCAGCTAAACGCTCAGCAGTATTGATCACATAGCGCCATTGTAATTCACTTAATCGTCGTATTTGTTTTATATTAGCTTGTGATTTTTGAACAAATCGACTTTTTTGCCGGATCTGTAAAATAGGATTAATTTCCGTATAATCTTCAGCAATTAAAAAATTATAAAATGTGCTGAGCACTGCTAATAAATCTTTTATTGCAGCATTGGAAAATTCAAACAGTTTAGGATCTGGCTCTACTCCTGCACGGTTAGCGGATTTTGAGACGGTTACATTAAATGGTCGCCACTCAGGGTTTTGTCTTCGTTGTCCTTCTTGAAGAATAAAGCGAGGGGGTTTCTTAACACCAATCCATGTGCGTGGTGGTTTTTGACAAAATTCAATATAATCTTCGATATCTTGCCTTTTGATTTCACGTAATGTTTTATTACGAACAAACCATGTCCATTGTATTAAACGTTCAACTTCACGTCGATAAGTATTAAATGTGGCTTTACTGCCCTTATAAGATTGTAAAAATTGTGTCGAAAATTGAAAATCATGATCGCTTTTTATATTAACAGGAATCGTTTCATCTAAATATTCCACTGCATCAAATAATGCTAGTGGTGAAGCAAGACTTGTTTTTTTAGATCCACGCTTCATTAATTATTTTCAATCTCAGTGGATGGATCATTTATTTTACGAAACCGTTGTTGTTTCGTCATGGCATCATCATAATTATCATAAGTCACCAATTTTTCACCATAGTGAGTATCAATACCTTCATAATTATCCATTAGAGTTTTTTGATCATAATGCGGAAAATTATATTTTTTACAAATACGATCAATCTGAGCCCAACATGTCCAATTAACAAAACGCCGCCACAGTGCAAAGATACTGGTCACAATCATGCAGTAATACAAGTATTTTTCAAGATGATATCCAAATATTGTCCAATCAAACGTAACATTAAAATACAATAATAGCCCACCTATGAGTAAGCCAATCAACGCTCTGAAAGGATCGGCATAGGGCTTTATCAAAATAATGACACAAATAAAAAATAAGAAAAAAGCCATTGATTCAGGCCAAATAAACGGAATATGGCTTAATAACCAAGCAATGGGAAGCAACAAAGTTCCTGTAGCGATATACGCAATAGCAAATTTATGATCCCAAACATTTCTCGGTATTTTTCTAACACCTGTTTCATTACAATCCCACAAAAATAGAAAACTATTAATCAGTGAATCATACCAATCTACTTTAATTCGATAGCCATGCACTAAAATACTTGCCATAACAATCCCCTTATACAGCAATAATAAATTAACCGATGGCAATTAATTATTGCATCAATTATTTCACGCTATAAACAGCTTCGACATTATGTCCATCTGGATCGGTAACAAAAGCAGCGTAATATCCTTTTTCATATTCTTTTCTAAATCCAGGCTTACCATTACATTTACCGCCTTTACCAATTGCGGTCCAATAAAACTCATCGACACTTTGTAGAGTCGGCGCATTAAAAGCGATATGAACGGCTGATGATAATGGTGTTTCATTGGTAGCAAGTCTTATTTCAAACATATCATGAACTGTAGTTCCATAACCAATAACGGTCTTATCAATAAATAGAACAACATCATGACCTAAAATATTCATTATTGCATCATAAAATAATTTACTGTTTGTTAAGTTGCTGACCTTAATCTGAACATGATTAAATACTTTCATCAAAGTAAATTCCTAATAATATAACAATTTATAGTTATGTAATAACTACAACTAATGGCAATAAAATCAATATCAACATATTCAACAACCAATAATCTAATAATCTAAATTCATAAGTTTCTGCATAATATTTTGAAAATCAAGTTTAACTTGTCCAATTATTTCAATGTTATCATCAAAAAAATTACGAGGTTTCCCAAATTTTGTTTTATTATTATTATTTTCATATTGTGTAATTACTTGGCTAAAATCATTATTTAACCATGTATCTATAATGTTAAGTAATTCAAGCAATTCTTTATTACCAGAAACTAATGAACGTAATTCATGTATTGATTCTCGAACTAACTTTATTTCTTCCATGGTTGTCCATTTTTCTTCGTTATTGAGGAATTTCAAAAAATTTATTAAATTTGTTGAGATTGGTCTAATAATATCAGCACGTGCAATATTGTTAGCTCGCATTGACTCACCAGCAGATATCTTTGCTGACTCTGCTGATTTCTCAGATGCTTTACTTGATTTATAACTAATCATTAAGGAAACAATGCTAACAATGATTGCTAATATACTTGCTACAGTAGTAATAATTTGAAACCACATAATACATCCTTTTCTACTATGGTATAAAATGCTGGAAAAGCAGCTATTTATCGTTACCCCTAGTAGTATATAGCTTACCACAATAAGTGTGATAATAAAAATTATCACACTTATTGGATGTCTTTGAATAAGTCATCCAGCGTCACTACCCCACTAATTAGCTCTTTTGAATATTTATTCACTTTAACTCCATTTGCTGAAATCAATGTAATAAACAATTGTTTATTTGTTCTTGTTATTTTCCTATACACCTCAACTTTTTTCTTTAAATTTTCAGCATAGTCTTTAGTAATAGTGAACAGATTTTCTGTATATTTTATTTCACATAATGTGATTACATCATCATCGCGATCAAACAGCAAATCAATTTGAGCTCCATCATTTTCATCCGTATTTCTCGGAACGTATCGCCAAGTACTTGGTATAGCAGACGGACTTAAATCAAGTGCATTCATTATTTGCGGTATATGTTCATGACAAATAGATTCAAAAGCTAAACCTGACCAACTTCGCCACGTAGGCATTTTTTTCATTTTACTCCAATAACCTTTAGCTAGACTTTTAGTAAGCAAGGTGTCATAAACTGGTGCTATCCAATACAAATAAAATAATGTGTAATTATCGATTAGTTTATAATAAATTCCTTTTTCTTTATGTGAGTGTGGTTTAAAGTCCATAATAAAACCAGCTTGTTTTAAAGCATTTAGTTTTTCCAAGCCACCTTTGCCGACCATATTTTTGCCCATGGCCTTTAACAATTCCTTTTTGCCTATTCCATATCTGCGCGAGGCAATATTTCGAATAATTTCTTCATATATTTCGCCGTCTTTAAATAGAGAAGCAAATAAATTATTGAACTCTGCTAATAAAAATCCGTTTTTCCTAAATGCTAATGATTCTATGATCTGTGTAGAAGATTGCCCAGGTTTTATCTGTTTCAAATAATATGGAACTCCTCCCATACTCATATATAAATCAACAATGTGTTTATTATCTAACATAACCCCATTTGCCTTTAAAAAGTTTTTAGTTGCTGGTAATTTTAGCGGTTCTAAACAGATATTCCTTGTAATTCGATTATGTAACCCACCTTTATTATTAACAATATTATTGATAATCCAAGAGGCTGCTGACCCACAAATGATTAATTTTAACTTGTCATTATCTACCCAATATTGATTCCAGTAATAATCCAGGTTCTGTAATAATTTTGAGTTACGTGTAGCCATCCAAGGAAACTCATCAAAAAACAAAATTATTTTTTTGCTCTTAATATCTTTCTTATTAATTGCTTTAGTTAATAGATCGAATGTTTCATCCCAGTTATTTTTTGGTAGCAATTCGACACCCTCATAAAATACATCACTAATTTGTTTAGTAAAGTGCGCTATTTGCTGGTTCATTGGCGCATCCTTTTCACCTGTAATAAAAAAGAATACGACTTTTTTCCCTTTAAAGTAATTTTTGATCAGAAACGTTTTTCCAACCCTTCTTCTCCCATATAGAGCTAAAAACTCTGCGTTATTAGATTTAAAAACCTCATCAAGAATCTTGGTTTCTTCTTCTCTACCTATTATCTTCATTACAATACAATACCTTTGTGTTCACGTTCACAATTGAATTCTATCTAAAAGTGAACGTGAACACAAGCATATATGTGTTCACGTTCACTATCAAACGAATTCCGAAAGTGAACGTTAATACATCTGATATAAACTGAGCTTCACCTTTTTAAAAACAGTATAAAAAGAAAAACAACACTAGCGGTTTCTGACGACATATTCAGAGCAAAGTTTCATTATTGAAAATAAGATTAAAACCAAAACACTTAATGCATGCATTGTATAAATAAATGATATTCCAAATGTTATTAAACAGTATCATATTTAAAATTCGCACCAAATTTAAATATGTCAAATCAGAATCTATCAAAACATTTGATTATGCTCCATAATTGAAAGTACTAGAACGTTTAAAGCAAGCAGCAATGGATTGGAAAAAGAAGTATGTCACACGCGGTAAAGTTATGTATTCACCGTATAATCATTATCTAGATTTAGTGGAAATTAGCTGGTTTGAAGATATGGTTCCTGAACTAATTTGGCTAATTTTACTAAATGATCAAATCGAAATAGAGTCATCCGTAAAAATTTTACAAAAAATGTCTCTATATTTTAAAGATACAAGAAATTTTCAATTTTTAATTTCAGACTTTATTAATCTATCACCAGAAACACACATAGAATTTAAAAATTATGCGCTTAAAAACCAATTTATTGGTCAAATTAGCGACGTATTTGGTTTATTAGGAATAGTATACGAAATTCAAAATTTATACACTTACTTAGATACCGCAAGAGTTGCTATAACTAAATATTCTTCAATAAATAAATTAGATAAAATTGTAAATAATTCCAGTAACAGAAATAGTTGACTATCAATTGATACACAGTGCTCTTTTTTCTTTATGCTTTTAGAGAAAGGTACTATTAAGTATTTAAATGGTAAAACCACCCCTCCTGATATAAATCTCATAACACAGCAGCCTTGGCATAATGATTTTACTGCTGAATTTACAAAACTAAAAGCAACAATTAATGCAATGATGAATCAATTTATTTCGAATAAAACTTGGATCGAACAATTTTGGACAACTAATTATATGCTAATAAATTGCTAATAAAATATAGGAAAATATATGAATTTAATTCTTGATAAATATATTGAACATTGCGAAACCTATTTAGCGAATATTTGGGGAAATTTACAATATGATCTAAATAATTCGCATAGATATGATGTTGTCGGTGGCTTATTGCATAGACAGTTAATACTAGCGGTTTCAATGGCAGAATCAAATATTTTATTAACTCCTCACCTTGCCCCATTAATTTTAAGGCCAATGGTAGAGTTAATAATAACATTAAAGTGGATTATCTTAGATCTAGACAATCGCACCCAACAGTTTATTGAATATGGTCTAGGGCGACACCAATTAGTAAAAGAAAAAATGTACCCTTCCAATCCTAACTATAAAATTAATGAATATTTAGACCAATGGTTAAACAGTCAAAGACGTGAAGAATTTATCAACCTTAACCTCGGAAGCTGGAGTGGCACCGATATTAGAAAAATGTCAGAAGACGTTGATTTAAAAGATTTGTATGATGGAGCTTTCGACCCTTTTTCAGCAGCAGTTCATAATCAATGGCATCATGTTGGCAAATATGACGTGATGAGATGTAAACAAGCATTACATAAATTTCATTTTATACCAGGTAGCTTAGCAGAAACATGGATTTCTGACGAACACTATTTATTGTTATCAGCTAAGTATCTCGATCTGGCTTTTGAAGCAGTTAGAAGTACATTTCAGCTCGATTTAAAAGACAAATCTTGTTTAAAATATTTATCTCAGATATTAGACTCAACTAAAAATACAGATTAGTTAATAATATAAAGTTTTCCCAGATGTTTAATGTTTATTTGAATTAATCACTTTGCAGGACGCCACATTATTCTCATTTCGTGTTACGTGTATCAATTGTGTTTAAATTGTTTAATAACTTTAATACATCTGCTTCATTTAATGATTTAATACATTTTTCTATAAAAAGCACAGTCATGCTATCTTTATGTATATCCTCTACTTTTTTGGCTAATGCTTTGATAAAATCATCGATTCCTTGTTGTTCAAGATATTTTTGTATAATTGGCTTAGTATCATTAATAAATACATCATTATCAAATTTATTCAATAAATTGAAATAGGCTAATGCAAGTATAGCCTCTTGAAATCGGTAGTTTCCCTTAAGAAGGGTAAGTTTATTTATCCACGATATAAATATTTTCTTAAAATCTTCTAAGTGTTGGAAACAACCTAATTTATTAATTTCAATAAGTATCCTTAGCAACTCCTCGGTTAGGCGAAGATTCGCTACAAAATCAATAGTTTCTTTATCATCGGGTATATGAATTAATTGTGAACCAAGCAAATAAGCATTTTTCACTGCCTCAGTACTATAATGTTGATGAGAAATATCAAGCTCAGATACGTTTAGTAATAAAATGGTAACATAACTTGACCAGTGAACAATATGAGATGTTAAGCTAGATCGGTTTTCAATTGTTAATGGCAAAATCTCTTTTATTGACATCCACAAATTTTTAGACCAAGCATTGACATGCCGAGTAATCCTTTCAGCCTCATCATGTGATATCTTTGTTTTGGCTTCTACTTTTTTAATCAACGCATCATTATTACTACTTTTAGCAATAGATATTATTGATTGAACTTCATCATTAGTGAATTTTATGCCACCCCATTTTTTATTCTCATCATTAACGTCACTTATTTTTTTAGTTAATCCAACAGGTAAATCACCCATATCCTTTATTTGGTCTTTGAAGTCCAACCAATCTTCATAGGTAAAGTCTGATAGAACATACTCACTATTTACAAGTATATTGATAATATTAGTTAGCCAAAGGATAAATGTATTTTGCTTTGAAGTCCCAAAATAATGGCTTAATATGTCACTGTGGGTTGTTTCATAACTGTATTCTTTGATTTTTAATACTTCGCGTGTGATGAATAAAAAATTGCTCATCAAGTTATCAGCTAGAATAGAAATGTCTATAAAATCACTAGTCAATAGAGCCTTAACAATATTTGTTAAACACTCAACACCAGTTAATGCAATGCGTCTAGATTTTTCTTGTGATACCATAATTGCAGAAGTTAATGCGATCTTATCATCAATGATAGATAGCTGATCCATATAAATATTATTATGAATAATTGATATTACAATGTTAGCCTGAGAATGAATTCCATATATAATCGCATTTGCAAACATTACAGCGTGAGAATATAAATTCTCGACAAACTCATTGAGCTGATATAAAGCGAGCATTGCATGCGTTGGATTAGCTATTGGTTCACGATAGTCAATAGAAAGATACAAGAGAATTAATTTTTTCATGGAGCCAAGAATTATTATAATCTGTTTTTCATCCGAGTTTGAAAGCATTAATTGATAATAATGTTTGTAATTCTGTAGTGTATTTTTAATGAAATCATCATTAGCAAGTGGATTACTAAAAAATGGTGGTTGAAAATAAAACGTGAATCCTTTAGCTTCAATATAATATTGATTAATTACAATGATTGACTCGAATGCTACTTGCATGGCTTCGTAATCGCCCAACTTTGCATGGTTCATTGCTAACGAAAATATGTAATTAATTGCATTCTTTGGCGATTCAACCCACTGAGGATTTCTGATAAAAAATGCTGCTCTCCTGGTCTCTAGGCCATTAGAAGTTGCATCGTCAGTAACATTGTTCTTTTTTTTGTTTTTTATTCTATTAGATGCTTTTGTCCAAAATTGACAATCCCTTTTTACCAATTTTAATATAGTATTGATTTGCTCAATTGGATTTATTAAAGCTAAAGCTCGTTTATAAGATGAAATTAATAATGAAAATATAAAATATATACACCAAATTAAAGTAATTAATAATGTGAAAATATATTGTTTATTTACCCCTAACGATAAAAACCCTATAAACACTGCTAACATCACAATTATTAGGAAATAAAATAAAATTGTTTTATCTGAATTTAAACTTTTAAATAAACCGTATGGCATACGTTCAACATTGACTTGCATAGAAAAGACTATAAGTGAAAAAAAAATAGCAGTAACAGCAAGCAAAGCACCACTAAATCCTATTAATAAGTTACTCATAAGATCTAAATTCGATATCGCTATAAAATTATTTATAAATAAATTATTATGACGAAATGACAAATATAAACTGTATAAAACTAAGAATGAATAAACCACCACTTTAATTATGGTTGAATT